>CANJNX010000209.1 GCA_947475495.1 Comamonadaceae bacterium
GAACCGCAGTACCGCCAATTGCGTGAAGTCATTGAGCGGCTCGATGCCCGCCGCGCGCAGGTCTTTGTGGAAAGCCTGATCGCCGAAGTCAGCGCTGACCGCGCTGCCGAGTTTGGCATTCAATGGCAAGGGGTTTTAGGTAAAAACGGTGACAGCGTGATTGGCTTGCTCGGTACCAATTTTGGCGCGGGTGGCAAAAACATCGTGACCTTGGGCGCGGGTGCTGCCGCAGGCACGGTGGCGCCTGCACGGGGAATCAACATCGGCGCAGCCCAACAAACCAATGGCATTTACGCCTTAGGTTTTTTGGCCCGCTTTTTAGAAGAGAGTGGCGCAGGCAACGTGTTATCCACACCCAACTTGCTTACCTTAGACAACGAAGAAGCCAAGATCGTGATTGGCCAAAACGTGCCTTTTGTGACGGGGCAATTCACCAATACCAACACGGGCAACGGTGCAGTCAACCCCTTTCAAACCATTGAGCGCAAAGACGTTGGTTTAACCCTCAAGGTCAAGCCCCAAATCAGCGAAAACGGCACCGTCAAACTCACGATTTTTCAAGAGGTCTCCAGTGTGCAAGCCTCCACGGTGAACGCCACCAACGGCCCTACCACCAACAAGCGCACCATTGAATCCAATGTCTTGGTCGAAGACGGTTCGGTGGTCGTCTTGGGCGGCTTGTTGCAAGACGAATTCCAAGGCAGTGGTGAAAAAATTCCTGGATTAGCGGAACTTCCACTGATTGGGAATTTATTTAAAAGCGAATCGCGCGGGCGCAAGAAAACCAACCTGATGGTGTTCTTGCGACCTGTGGTTGTGCGCGATGGCGCAGCCACCGAGCGCTTGTCACTGGATAGGTACGAGCAAATGCGCTCGGGCATGAAAGACGCGCAACCCCTGCCCAGCGTGATGGCACCGGTGAACGCTGCGCCCACACTGCCCGAAGCGCAACCTTCCGCTAAGCCCGCTCCCAAGGCCATTGCCAACTAAGATGCGCTACCCGCTGCCCTACGCATTTGCCCGCACCCAACAGGTCTTGTTGGAAGAAGATACGCAAGGCATGACGCTGCATCTGCACAGCGCGTCGCTGCCTAGTGGCGTCAGTGAAGTGATGCGCAAATACAAGGTGAGCGAGGTGCAAACCCACAGCGCCCCCGCTTTGAGCCAACGCATCAGCGCGGCCTATGCACAGAGCGAATCGAGCGCCGCGGCCGTGGTCAGCGAAGTCGAAGGGGAGGCCGACTTGCAACGCATGATGCAAGACCTGCCCGCGATCGAAGACTTGCTGGAAACATCGGACGACGCGCCCATCATCCGCATGCTCAACGCCTTGCTCACCCAAGCAGCGCGGGACGGTGCCAGTGATATTCACATCGAGCCCTATGAACGCCACTCGGTCGTGCGGTTTCGGGTGGATGGCAATTTGCGCGAAGTCGTTCAGCCCAACCGGGCCTTACACGCGGCGCTCATCTCGCGCTTAAAAATCATGGCCGAGCTCGATATTGCCGAGCGGCGTATGCCCCAAGACGGTCGCATTTCTCTGCGCATTGGAACGCGTGCAGTCGATGTCCGCGTCAGCACCATTCCCAGCGCCCACGGAGAGCGCGCCGTCTTGCGTTTGCTCGATAAAAGCGAAGGGCAACTCAGCTTAGAGTCTCTTGGGATGCAAGGTGATGTACTTGCACACTTGGGCCATTTGCTGCAACAACCGCATGGCATTATTTTGGTGACCGGCCCGACGGGCTCAGGAAAAACCACCACCTTGTATGCGGGACTGCAACGCCTAGACACCCGCGGGCGCAACATCATGACGGTGGAAGACCCGATTGAATACGAACTCGCCGGTATCGGGCAAACCCAAGTCAACACCAAAATTGACCTCACCTTTGCCAAAGCCCTGCGCGCCATCTTGCGCCAAGACCCCGACATCATCATGGTCGGTGAAATCCGCGATATCGAGACCGCGCAGATTGCGATTCAAGCCTCGCTCACCGGCCACTTGGTGCTTGCTACCTTGCACACCAACGACGCCGCCAGTGCCGTCACCCGGCTCACCGACATGGGCATCGAACCCTTTTTGCTTAGCTCATCGCTGTTGGGGGTGCTCGCCCAACGCTTGGTGCGCAAAATTTGTACTGCGTGTGCGGGTGCAGGGTGCGATACCTGCGCGCACACCGGATACCTTGGGCGCACCGGCGTGTTTGAGCTTTTAGAGACTGATGACACCCTGCGCGCACTCATCCACAACCGCGCCTCGGAGGCTGACATTCGCACTGCGGCTTTGACCAAAGGCATGGTCTTGATGCGCGAGGACGGAGAGCGCCTGGTTGCCCAAGGGTTGACCACCCGCGAAGAGTTGGTTCGCGTGACGCGCGACTAAACCGACCGCCATGCCCGCATTCGCTTATGAAGCTCTGAGTACGGACGGGCACACCCGCAAGGGAACCATCGAAGCCGATTCCGCCAAAGCCGCGCGCAGCCTCTTGCGTGCGCAAGCCTTGGTGCCGCTGAAGGTGGACGCTCTATCGAACACAAACGCTGGCGACAAGCCCCCTGCCGTTTTATTCAAACGCCGCGTATTCAGCGCCTCTGCTTTGAGCGTTTGGACGCGCCAACTCGCAAGCTTGGTTGCGTCGGGCCTGCCGCTGGAGCGGGCCCTGGCCTCGCTCAGCACCGAGGCCGAGCGCGAGGCAGAGCGCAACCTGGTCGCGCGCTTGCGCTCAGAGGTCCACAGCGGCAGCACCTTTGCCAAAGCATTGGCGGAGCACCCAAGGGAGTTTTCAACGATTTATGTCGCCGTGATCGGCGCAGGCGAGCAAAGTGGGCAACTGGCGGTGGTCTTAGAGCATCTTGCCCAAGACCTGGAAGACCAGCAAAACCTCCACGCTAAATTGATAGGCGCTGCACTCTACCCCGCCATCGTCAGCGCCGTGGCTTTGGCTATCGTTTTGTTTCTCATGGCCTACGTGGTGCCCCAAGTCGCCAGTGTTTTTGCCGGTAGCAAGAAGGCCTTGCCTTTTTTAACGGTGCTCATGCTTGCCTTGAGTGACATGGTGCGCCAGTTCGGTAGCTTGCTTTTATTCTTGGGTGTGTTGGGTATCTTTACCGCACGCCAGGCTTTGAAAAATCCTGCGCTTCGCTACCGCTTTGACGCTGCGTGGCTGACGTTGCCCATCGTTGGGAAACTATCACGCAGTTTCAATGCTGCCCGCTTTGCCAGTACCTTGGCGATGCTCGCTGCTGCCGGCGTTCCCATCCTCAAAGCCCTGCAAGCCGCCGCTGACACGCTGAGCAACCACGCCCTGCGCCAAGACGCATACGACGCGCTGGTTGCGGTGCGCGA
>CANJNX010000210.1 GCA_947475495.1 Comamonadaceae bacterium
ATTTCTTATTCCACTGAATTTATCGATATTTGGTTTGCGCGTGGCCTGACCTTGGGTGAGCGCAAGCTTGACGCAGGTGAATTCTTAGACGTGATTACAGTCACACCCGATGAACTTTTGCAATGGTGCCGTGACGGACGCGTGACCGATGCAAAAACCTTGACGGGCGTACTTTGGTTGCAAAATTTTCTCAGTGGCGCTTGGGCGCTGGACTGGCAAAGCGCAGCATGAAAGTCCTCGATTTACAGTGCAGCCAAGGCCATACCTTTGAGGGCTGGTTCGGCTCGGAAGACGACTTTGTTTCCCAATGCAGTCGCGCTTTGGTTCAGTGCCCGATGTGTGCAGATGCCAAGGTGACAAAAAAACCCAGTGCACCGCGCTTGAATTTATCTCACCCGCGCCAATCCTTTTCTGAAAAAGACGGTGGTGCGCGTACCGAGGTGGCTGCGCCTGCCAATCCTGAATTCACAGCTGCGTGGATGGCAATGGCCAAAGCCATGATCGCCAATACCTCTGATGTTGGCAACCGATTTGCCGAAGAGGCCCGAAAAATCCATTACGGTGAAGTTCCTGAGCACGGCATACGGGGCCAAGCGACGGCAGAAGAAACCCGCGACCTTCTTGAAGAGGGCATCGCTGTGATGCCGCTCGTCTTACCAGACGCGCTGAAAGAGCCTTTGCAATAAGTGCTTTAGGGATACAGCCCTCTGAGTTCACGGGCATGCAAGATGCGTTTACATCCCACAATAAAGGTTGCAGTGCGCAAGCTCACTTGGTGGTCAAGCCCTACTTGCCAGACCACAGCAAATGCGTCCTGCATGATTCGAACCAAGCGCGAATTGATTTCATCCTCGCTCCAAAAAAAGCTCGAAAAATCCTGTACCCATTCAAAGTAACTCACCGTGACACCACCTGCGTTGGCGATGACATCGGGGACCACTAAGATGCCGCGGTCTTGCAAAATATCATCTGCCTGCGGCGTGGTGGGCCCATTGGCGCCTTCAATCACCATGCGCGCTTGAATACGATGGGCATTGGTTTCAGTGATCTGTTGCTCCAAGGCAGCGGGTATCAAAATATCGCAGGCAACGCTCCAGAATTCTGCGTCAGGGAGCACATCGGCCAAAGCAAAGCCTGCCACACTTCCTGTGTTGGCAACATGTAACAAGAGCGCGTTGACATCCAACCCCGATGCCATGGCAATGGTTCCGCCATGGTCTTGAACCGCAACGATCGTGGCACCCGCTTGGGCAAACAGCTTGGCAGCGATTCCGCCTACATTGCCAAAACCTTGCACTGCAATTTTTGCACTGCTGATGTCCAAGCCAATGTGCTTGGCTGCCTCGACGCCCACGGTATAGACGCCCCGTCCCGTCGCTTCCCGCCGTCCAAGCGACCCGCCCAAGTCAATCGGCTTGCCTGTGACCACGCCAGTCGCTGTTGCACCTTCGTTCATGGAATACGTGTCCATCATCCAAGCCATCGTTTGCTCATTGGTATTGACGTCAGGCGCTGGAATGTCTTTGGTGGGCCCAATAATGATTCCAATTTCACTGGTGTAGCGCCGCGTCATACGCTCAAGTTCACCCAAGGAGAGCGTTTTAGGATCCACGCGGATCCCGCCCTTTGCGCCACCGTAGGGAACGTTGACGGCCGCATTTTTAATCGACATCCATGCCGAGAGCGCCATCACTTCTGACAGCGTAACGTCTTGGTGAAAGCGCACGCCGCCTTTGCCCGGTCCCCGCGATGTGTTGTGCTGAACACGGTAGCCTTCAAAGTGCGCAACGGTTCCGTTGTCCATTTGAATCGGCACATCCACAATCAAGGCCCGTTTGGGGCGCTTTAAGGTTTCAGCCCACCTTGCTAGATGACCCAGGTAAGGAATTACCCGGTCGACCTGTTGTAAATACACCCCCCATGGTCCGAGATGATCAGGATGGAGGTAACTCGGAACTGCGTGGGACATAAAGGCACCTTGGGTCGTGGTTAAAGTGCCTGCAATGTAGTCTTGCGCTTCTCAGTTGTCCAAGGCCAACTCGTTTCTTAACTATGCAAAAAATGGATAACCATGGAAATGGGAGTCCCAAGCCGCATGAAACTAGGCATTGAACTGCAGTGCCGCCAATCCGGCATAGACGCCGCCACGCGCGACCAGTTCGGCATGGGTTCCTTGTTCTACGAGTTTTCCGTGGTCCAAGACAACGATCACATCGGCTTTTTGAACGGTCGCTAGGCGGTGGGCAATCACAATGGTGGTGCGGTCGCGCATGGCTGAATCCAGCGCGGCTTGAACCATGCGCTCACTCTCTGCGTCCAAGGCGCTGGTTGCTTCATCAAGTAACAGCAGCGGTGGATTTTTCAGCATCGCGCGGGCAATCGCGATGCGCTGGCGTTGACCGCCAGACAGCCGCAATCCGCGCTCGCCTAAAAAGGTGTCATAGCCTTGGGGCAAGGCGGTGATGAACTCGTGTGCAAATGCAGCTTGGGCTGCGGCTTTGACCTCCGCATCGCTTGCTTGCGGCTTACCGTAGCGAATATTTTCCAGCGCACTGCTTGAAAATATGACCGCGTCTTGGGGGACGATGCCAATGCGTTGGCGCAAAGCGTTTAAGGACATGGCATGGGTTTGCACACCGTCTAAAACGATGTGACCCGACTGCGCATCGTAAAAACGAAGCAAGAGTTGAAACACCGTGCTTTTGCCTGCACCGCTGGGGCCCACGATGGCAACGGTTTGGCCCGGTTGAATTTTCAAACTGAAATTTTCAAGCGCTTGCTGTAAAGGGCGTGAAGGGTAGTGAAAGGCCAGACTGTCAAACTCCACTGCGCTGCCAGCGACTGGCATGGCAGCCACTTGGGGAGCCGCCGGTGAGGCAATGGGAGAGCGGGTGTTAAGAAGCTCCATTAAGCGTTCTGTTGCACCCGCAGCGCGTAACAGGTCGCCATAGACTTCGCCCAATACGGCAAAGGCACTGGCCAAAATAATGACGTAAACCACGGTTTGCCCTAAATCACCCGCGCTGATGCGGCCAGCGACCACGGCTTGGGTTCCTTGGTACAAGCCCCAAAGCAACGCGGCCGATGTCGCAATGATGATGAAGGCAACCAATACCGAGCGGGCGAGGCTTCGGCGCACTGCGGTATCAAAAGCGTTGTCGGTCGACAAAGTAAATCGCGTTGTTTCACGGTCTTCAGCGGTATAACTTTGGACGACCGGAATGGCGTTCAACACTTCGGCAGCAATCGCGCTGGAATCGGCAATGCGGTCTTGGCTGGCCCGGGAGAGTTTGCGAACCCGTCGCCCAAACCACAGGCTTGGCAAAACAATCAGGACCAAC
>CANJNX010000211.1 GCA_947475495.1 Comamonadaceae bacterium
AATACCATTTTTAAACAAAGTCAGGGAGATCAATCTCACCCCGAAAAACTGTGGTGGCTGGCCCTGTCATCATGACAGGCGAGGCGCCTGCTTCCCAAGCGATGCTGAGCAAACCACCGTGGGTGTGCACATCGACATGGTTGTCGAGCAAGCCCCAGCGAATACCGGCAACCACCGCCGCACACGCACCCGACCCACAGGCCAAGGTCTCGCCCACGCCGCGCTCAAACACCCGCAAGCGGATCTGGCTTCGGCTGACAATTTGCATGAAGCCCGCGTTAACGTGGCGCACAAAACGTGCGTGCTGCTGAACCAAAGGCCCTTGCTGTTCTACCGGTGCGGTATCTGCCTCTTTGACCAAGAGAACGGCGTGCGGGTTGCCCATGGACAGAACAGCAATATCCACCGTGCTGTCCAAACCCTTGGGGCTTTGAAGCTTTAAAGGCCAAGATTGCCAGTCGCCAACCGCTTTGGCGCTCAGCCCCGAGGCATCAAACGGGATGTGCTCTAAGCGAAACTCAGGGGCTCCCATATTCACCGTGACCCGACCATCAGAAGTGATGAACGGCTCAATCACGCCTTTCATGGTCTTCACCCGCAAGTGGTCTTTGGAACTCAAGCCTTGATCGCGCACAAACTTCGCAAAGCAGCGCGCCCCGTTGCCGCACTGCTCCACCTCCGCACCATCGGCGTTGTGGATCACATATTCAAAATCAAGGTCGGGACTCGGTGCGGGTCGCACGGTCAAAATTTGGTCGGCGCCTACGCCAAAGTGTCGGTCACCTAAAAAACGGTAATGCGCAGGCGTCAAGCCCAAGGACCTTTGGGTTTCGTCAAGAACCACAAAGTCGTTACCGGCGCCTTGCATTTTGGTGAACTGGATTCGCATAGCTGCAATTATCGGGTGTATAGCGTCGGTTCTGGCGCCTGCGAAGCCCGCTGGCGTGTTTTAGCTGCAAAATGCAGCCATGCCCCGACACTCGCAAATTCTTGACACCGAACGCAAGCCTGAATTAGGCCCTCTGCCCGCACCCACCGACTGGCAAACGCAAGAACCCGTAGCGCTTTTGAAAAATGTATTGCGCTTGACCGCTCCCAACCCCGGTTTCATGACGGGTCCCGGAACCAACAGCTATGTGGTCGGCGAAGCGCTCACCGGCTACATCGTGATCGACCCCGGTCCCGCCGATACCGACCACATCCAGCGGCTTTGGCAGGCCTGCGCACACCCTGATGGCGCGGGCGGCAACATCGTCGCTATTGTTTGCACCCATTCGCATGCAGACCACTCGCCGGGCGCTTTGCCCCTGCAAACGCTGTGCATTCAAGCAGGAACTGATGCGCCGCCCATCCGGGGAATGGCCTCTGCGCCCACGGCGCGGGCCAACAGCCAATTTGTTCCTGATAGCGCTCTTCACCACGGGGAAACCTTGGCGCTGCACCCCCGCGCCGCACACACTGGTGCAGAAAGCCATACGCTGCAAGTGATTCACACGCCAGGCCATGCCGCCAACCACATCTGCCTGCTGCTGATCGAAGACGGCGTTTTGTTTTCGGGCGACCACATTTTGAACGGAAGCACTACCGTCATTGACCCTCCTGACGGCAACATGGCAGATTACTTGGACTCCCTGGATGTTCTGCACGCCAGCTGCCTCGCGCACCAAGTGGAGTTTATTTTTCCAGCCCACGGACACGCCATGCCCAACGCTTTGGGCGCAATCAGCCACCTCAAAGCCCACCGGCTCATGCGCGAGGCAAAAATTGCTGCGGTGATGCAAGCCAACCCTGCGGGCGATCCAGACCAATGGCTGGCGCTGGCCTATGACGATGTGAACCCACGGCTTTGGCCCGTGGCCAAACGCTCCTTGCTCGCCCATGTGGAGCGCATCCAAATGCTACAAATATCCACAACCAAGCCATGATCCCCAAAGCACCGAACTCCGAAGGCGAGCGCCTTGCCAAACGGGTTGCGCAGATGCGCAGCTGCTCGCGCAGTGAAGCGGAGCGCTATATCGAAAGTGGCTTTGTCCAAGTCGATGGCGCTGTCGTCGAGGAGCCGCAATTTCGGGTGCTAGACCACCGCATCACCTTCGATGCCGATGCCAGCCTGCTCCATGTCAACCCTGTCACCTTGATCGTGAACAAGCCCAGCGGATGGCTCGATGGCGTGGGTGACGAGCCCACCCCCAGCCCGCATTACAAAGGCAAAAAACCCAAAATTCAAAATGCGTTGAGTCTTCTTACGCCCGATCACCGCAGCCCCCATGATCTGTCAGAGACGCGCGTGTTGAAACGCCACTTCCAACAACTCGAAACCTGCATGTCGCTGGAGACCGGTGCCACTGGCTTGTTGGTGTTTACCCAAGACTGGCGCACCCAACGCAAACTGGTAGAAGACATGGGCGTGATGGAGCATGAATTCATCATCGATGTGCAAGGCGAAGTGAGCCCTGAGCAACTCACGCCCATCGAGCGGGCCCTGCGTGACCCGCGCCACAACCTGCCCCCCACCAAAGTCAGCGTGGGCAGCTCAGGCCCGCAAGGTAGCAAATTGCGCATGGCCGTGAAAGGCGCATACCCTGGCCTTGCGGCTTATGTGTGTGAATTAGCAGGACTAGAAATCACCGCGATGCGCCGTATCCGTTTGGGCCGGGTGGGCTTGGGCGAACTCGCCATCGGCCAATGGCGCTACTTGGCTGATCACGAACGGTTTTAAAACTTAAGCCGGGTGGACCACCACCAGCCACGCTGTCGCTGTGGTTTTGCCCGCATTGCGAATAGCGTGCGGTCGGTCGGCGCAGTAGCGCGCTGTTTCGCCGGCTTTCAGTCGTTGAATTTCGTTTCCGGAGTGAACTTCGATGGCGCCGTTTTGCACCGTCAGGTGCTCACGCGTGCCGTCTTCATGGGCACTGGACTCTAAGGCGCCGCCTGCGCCTATGGTCAGCGTGTACCACTCAAACTGGCCTGCCAACTCAATGGGTCCGAGGATACGCAGGTCACACAGGCCATCAGGACTGCGCAAAGCGGGCGTGGCGTGGGCCGAAAGAAAGCCGATGGCTGGTGCCTGCACCGCGGGCGCGCTACCGAGCAAATCCGCCAAAGGCACACCCAAGGCATTGGCCAAGCGCCACACCACAGCCACGGTAGGGTTGGCCTGGGCTCGTTCAATTTGCGACAACATGGACTTCGACACCCCCGCCTTGCGCGACAACTCATCCAATGACAAGGCGCGGCTTTGACGCAAGGCGGCCAAGGTATCGCCCACCCGAGGAGGCTCGGCAGTTGCCCCGCGTGAGGCTGCAAGGAGAGGATTTTTGGGAATACGGGTTA
>CANJNX010000212.1 GCA_947475495.1 Comamonadaceae bacterium
AAGCGTTGCCAAGCGTTCGCTGATCAGGTCCTGGTGGGGGGAAAACGTATCGTAGGGCAGGGTTTCCCAGTCGGGGAACAAGGCATAACGCAAGCCAGGGGCAAAGAACCCCATTTCGTCGATAAGTCTTTGGGCGTCACTGGCGTCTGCTGTCACGATCGCTGTGATTTTTCCTGCTGCTTTGTCGCGTTGGGCTAACTGGGCTAGCAGCAGCGCATCGGCCGAACCCACGGGGCGGGGCAGGGTGAAACGTTTACCAACCGCGAGGGGTGGGACAGCGAAAGAAGCAAGGGTCATGGAGCAGTACAAATACAAAAACCCCCGATCGCCCCAAGGGGGGTGTCGGAGGGTTATAAACAGGAAACGATGCTGATTTTAGAATGGTACTCACGCTATGAACCCAAACACGCCCCAATCCCCTTTAGAAAACGCCCACGATGCCTCATATGCTTCAACGCGTTTCTTCGCCTTGGTTCCTTGTGCAGGATCTGGTGCACGGGCTGAAACGGCTCAGCCTAAGCAATACCAACGGGTATTGGGCGAGCCTCTGGTGGCGTACACCGTGCGTGCCTTGTCTGCGGTTGAGCGGCTGTCTGGTGGCTTGCTGGTGCTGGCACCGGACGATACGTTCGATTGGTCTACGTTGAAAGATTGGCCGGCTACCTGGAGCCGGCAAGCCTGCGGCGGCGTAACCCGAGCGCACAGCGTTTACAACGGTTTGCTCGCACTGCGTGACCAAGGTGCAGCGGATGGAGACTGGGTGTTGGTGCATGACGCAGCGCGTTGCTTGGTCACACCACAGATGGTGGATGCGCTGATGGATGCGTGCCAAAACGACCCCGTCGGCGGACTTTTGGCCTTGCCTTTGCCAGATACATTGAAATTAGAGTCCAGCGGGCGGGTTGCGTCAACGCTGGGACGTGAAGGCAAATGGTTGGCGCAAACACCACAAATGTTTCGCTTGGGCGATTTGCACCGTGCGTTGCAGAGCCAAATGGCCACCCAGTTTTTGGGGGTGACCGACGAAGCCAGTGCGATGGAAATGGCCGGTCACCATCCGCTTTTGGTCCAAGGTAGCGCGGTGAATTTCAAAGTCACTTACCCCCAAGATTTTGATTTAGCCGAGGCTGTTTTAGAAAGCCGTCGCAGGGGCAAAGATGTGAATACACAAGGGAAAAAACTATGACTATTCGCATTGGAGAAGGTTGGGACATTCACGCGCTGGTCGAGGGCCGCGCCTTAATTTTGGGCGGGGTCGATATTCCTTTTCCTAAAGGCTTGCTAGGGCACTCTGATGCCGATGCATTGCTGCATGCGATCTCAGATGCTTTGCTAGGCGCTGCAGCCTTGGGAGACATCGGAACCCATTTCCCTGATACCGATGTGCAGTGGAAGGGTGCCAATTCAGGCCTTTTGCTCAGTGAGATAGCAAAGCGGGTGCGCGCCCAGGGTTTTGAGATCGGCAATGTAGACAGCACCATCATTGCCCAAGCGCCTAAGCTGGCCCCCTTTATTTCTGCCATGCGGGAAAACATTGCACATGCACTATCGGTCTCAGTGAGCAAGGTGAATGTCAAAGCAAAAACGGCCGAAAAATTAGGGCCGGTGGGCGAAGGCTTGGCCATGGAAGCCCGGGCTGTTGTATTGTTGACTCGGAATTAAATAAAGGAAATCACATGTTCGGTATCACTCCCTCTTCACGGCTGCGCCCCTCACCGTTTTTTGCAGCCACCCAATCCGAGGGCGTTTGCGCCTTTACCAGCTACAACAACATGCTCATGCCCACCAGCTTTGGGCATCCTGAAGAGGAATACTGGCGCATCATTAACGGTGTTTCGCAGTGGGATGTGGCTGTGGAGCGGCAGGTGCAATTGCTCGGGCCAGACGCCGGACGTTTGGCGCAAATACTGTGTGCCAGAGATTTGTCCCATTGCAAAGTTGGCCAAGGCAAATACGTCCCCTTATGCAACCACGACGGTATTTTGATTAATGACCCGATTCTTCTCAAGCTCGACGATGACCGCTACTGGCTGTCGATTGCTGACTCCAATATTTGGTTTTGGGCACGCGCCATTGCTGCTGAGCGGGGATTGAAGGTAGAGGTGAGTGAGCCAGACGTGTCTCCACTGGCGGTGCAAGGCCCCAAGGCCGAAGACGTGATTGCCTCGATGTTCGGGGATTGGGTTCGCACGCTGAAGTATTTTTGGTTTCGTGAAACCAGTATCGACGGCATTCCCTTGGTGTTGGCACGTTCAGGCTGGTCCAAACAAGGGGGCTTTGAGCTCTACCTTATGGACGGGTCTAAAGCGACTGCGCTTTGGGACAAGGTGCGTGAAGCTGGAAAACCCTATGGCATTGGACCCGGCGCACCAAATGCATGTGAACGCATTGAAAGCGGATTGATCTCTTACGGTGGAGACACCGACGGAACGACCAACCCATTTGAAGTGCGCTTAGGCAAATACATTGACCTCGATGTGGCCGATGATGTGGTGGGTATCGCTGCGCTGCGTCGCATTCACGGCGAGGGCGTGAAACGCCAGCAACTGGGTGTGCAGCTTGATAACACCACGCCCACGGAGCTGGGATTTCACTGGCATGGCATTTACAAGGGCGACCAACGGGTTGGTGACCTCACCAATTGCGTTTGGTCTTACCGCCTGAAACACAACATCGGATTCGGTCTTGTGGCATCCGACTGCGCACCAGGGGACCGCGTGGTAGTTCAAAAAGACGGCCAAGCCATTGGCGCGACCTTGAAAACCCTGCCCTTTATTTGATTTACTGCGCAGCCCAGCCGCCGTCCATATTCCACGCCACACCGCGGACGTTGTTGGCGGCACTGGAGCACAGGAAAACCGCGAGTGCGCCGAGTTCTTCGGGGGTAGTGAATTGCAATGATGGTTCTTTTTCACCGAGCAGGAGCTTGGTGGCTTCAGCATTGGAGACTCCTAAGGCTGCGGCCTTGGCATCCACTTGTTTTTGAACCAAGGGGGTTAACACCCAACCTGGACAAATCGCATTGCAGGTGATGCCAGTGGTGGCGTTTTCCAAAGCAGTTACCTTGGTTAAGCCGACCAAGCCATGTTTGGCCGCCACGTAGGCTGACTTCTCCGCGGACGCAACCAAGCCGTGCACCGATGCAACGTTGATGATGCGGCCCCAGTTGCGGGCCAGCATGCCGGGGAGCGCAAAGCGGCTGGCATGAAACGCACTGCTGAGATTGATGGCAATCACAGCGTCCCAGCGCTCGGGCGGGAAATTCTCAATCCGCGCGACATGTTGGATTCCGGCGTTATTGACCAAAATATCAACGGCACCAAAGGTA
>CANJNX010000213.1 GCA_947475495.1 Comamonadaceae bacterium
ATAGAAACGAGGTCAATCGCGCCTTCTTTCACACCCCACCACACGCCACCAGTTTTCCAAGAGCCGTCTAAAGCGTCTTTGGTTGCTTTGATGTAGTACGGAGTCCAGTTAATAACGGCTGAAGCCAAGTGGGCTTTAGGACCGTAGGCGGTCATGTCAGAGTCCCAACCAAAAGCGCGCTTGCCCTTGTCTTGGGCTGTTTTCAACACGGCTGGAGAGTCGGTGTTTTGGAACAACACGTCCGCGCCGCCATTGATCAAGCTGGTCGCTGCTTCGGTTTCTTTCGGTGGGTTAAACCACTCATTGACCCACACCACTTTGGTCTTGATTTTGGGGTTGCTGGTTTGTGCGCCCAAAGTAAAGCTGTTGATGTTACGGATCACTTCAGGAATTGGCACTGATGCAACGACGCCCAGGGTTCCTGTTTTGCTCATCTTGCCTGCGATCAGACCGGCCATGTACGCGCCTTCGTAGGTGCGGCTGTCATAGGTGCGCATGTTCTCAGCCGATTTGTAGCCTGTTGCGTGCTCAAACTTCACATCTTTGAAATCAGGAGCCACTTTGAGCATGGTTTCCATGTACCCAAAGGTGGTACCGAAAATCAGCTTGTTGCCTTGACCTGCCATGTCGCGAATCACGCGCTCAGCGTCTGCAGACTCAGGCACATTTTCAACAAACGAGGTTTGGATCTTGTCGCCAAATTCTTTTTCCAACGCTTTGCGTGCGTTGTCATGCGCAAAGGTCCAGCCGCCGTCGCCCACAGGGCCCACGTAGGCAAAGGCGATTTTCAAGGGTTCTGCTTTGGCTGCTGCAGCAGGAGCTGCAGCAGGAGCTGCTGCCTCTTCTTTTTTGCCACATCCCACCAATGCTGCAGCAGCGACGGTGGTGAGCGCAGCTAATTTCAGCCACGCGCGTTTTTGTACATCTGTCATTTCATTTCCTTTGTTAAAAAAGTGAGGCCAACGGTAAAAAAACTGGTAAACATCAAGAACCCGGATAAAACGGTTTCCCAATCGAAGCCGGCATGTTAATCCGAATCCAGGTCGGATTGCGAGATATTAAGGCCAGAACCACAATGGTAGCGACATAGGGGAGCATGCTCAAGAGCTGGCTGGGCACGTCCACGCCAATGCCTTGCAGGTGGAATTGCAGCATCGTGACCCCGCCAAACAAATACGCCCCCAGCAAAACCCGGGCGGGTCGCCAGGTGGCAAACGTGGTCAAAGCCAAAGCAATCCAGCCCTTGCCAGACACCATGCCTTCCACCCACAAAGGCGTATAAATAATGGAGATGTAGGCCCCAGCCAGGCCACACAAGGCCCCGCCGCCAACTACCGCAGCAAAACGGATCCAGCGAACCGGGTAGCCCAAGGCGTGGGCAGACTCCGGACTTTCACCCACACTGCGCAAGACCAAACCGGATCGGGTGCGGTACAAAAACCAAACCAAAGCCGCTGCAAACATAACGGTCAAATAGACCAAGGGATGGTGCTTGAAGAAGGCCGAGCCGACAAAAGGCAGGTCTGACAAAAAGGGGATCGCAAAATTGGGCCGCTCAGGGATTTTTTCTTGTACGTAGCTCACCCCGGCAAACGCCGAAAAACCTGCGCCAAATAAACTCAGCGCCAAGCCAGTTGCGTATTGGTTGGTATTGAGCCAAATCACCAAGCCGCCAAAAACCGCAGCCATGGCTGCGCCGGCACACATTCCAGCGGCAAAGCCGACGGTGTCGCTACCGGAATGAACCACAGCGGCAAAGCCCGCAATGGCAGCACACAGCATCATGCCTTCTGCGCCAAGGTTGACGATGCCGGCTTTTTCATTGATAAGCAAACCCAAGGAGGCGATGGCCAGCACCGTACCCGCGTTGAGGGTGGCCGCAATCAGCAGTGCATAAGATTCCATTACGGTGCTCCTCCTGGGGTAGATACGCTTGCCCTGGCTTGGCGAACCAAGCGGTAATTGACCAAGGTATCGCAAGCCAGCAGGCTAAACAACAACAGGCCTTGGAACACACCGGTTAAGGATTTGGGCAAGCCCATGCGCGACTGCGCCAATTCGCCGCCGATATAAAACATACTCATCAGCAAGCTAGAGAAAACCAAACCGACCGGGTGCAGACGCCCCACGTAGGCCACGATGATGGCGGCAAATCCGTAGCCTGCGGGCACATACGGTGTCAACTGGCCAATCGGGCCAGCCACTTCCAGCGCTCCTGCTAATCCAGCCATCCCGCCGGAGACCAATAAAGCGGTCCACAGCGCACGGCGTGATGAAAATCCAGCGTAGCGCGCCGCCGCAGGGGCCAAGCCGCCCACTTGCTGCGCAAATCCGGCCCGGGTGCGGAACAAAAAGATCCACACGGCTGCAACACCCACCAAGGCAAACAACACGCCGATGCTCATGCGCGAGCTGCTGATGAGTTTGGGAATGCGGGTGGCCGCTTCAAAATTTTGGGTCTGCGGAAAGTTGTATCCATTGGGGTCTTTCCAAGGACCGTAGACTAAAAATCCCAAAACCTGAACGGCGATGTAGACCATCATTAGGCTGACCAAAATTTCATTGGCATTAAAACGGTCGCGCAAGAGCGCCGTGATTCCCGCCCACACCATGCCCCCGGCCACGCCTGCCAAAATCACTAACACCACAATCCAACTGCCAGTGGTTTTATCAGCCATCAAGGCCACGCCGCTGGCAGCGACCGCGCCCAAGATGTATTGCCCCTCGGCTCCAATATTCCACACATTGGAGCGAAAGCACACGGCCAATCCCAACGCAATGAGCAGCAATGGCGTCGCTTTCACGACCAACTCGCCCAAGGCGTACGCGCTTTTGATCGGCTCCCAGAAAAACATCTGCAAGCCGCGCACGGGGTCTTTTCCCAAGAGTTGGAACAGCACAATGCCAATAAGCACCGTCAATGCCAGTGCCAACAGCGGTGAGGCATAGGTCCACAAACGCGAAGGTGCCGGGCGAACCTGCAGTTTGAAATTCAGCATGTTGCGCTCCACAGTCCACTCATCCATTCGCCGAGCTGCTCGACCGTAGCGTCGGCCGTCGCAATGGAAGGTGACAACTTGCCGTGGGCAATGACGTGCAAACGGTCACACACTTCAAACAACTCATCTAGTTCTTCACTGACCACCAAGACCGCGCAACCAGCATCGCGCAGGGCCAAAATTGCCCCGCGTATTTGTGCCGCAGCACCGACGTCAACGCCCCAAGTCGGTTGCGAGACGATGAACACGTGGGGCTGCGCGTCGATTTCTCGGCCGACAATGAATTTTTGCAAATTACCGCCGGAGAGTGAGCGCGCTACCGCCCC
>CANJNX010000214.1 GCA_947475495.1 Comamonadaceae bacterium
AGCCAAAACCCCAAAGCCTTTACCGGCGGCAAAATGCTCAAAGTGACCAAAGGCTTGGTGCTCAGCGTGCCCGACCATGACCAGCTGTTGCTCGACACCGTCGGTGAAAAAGTCCAAGCCATCGCAACCCTGCGCCATGAAGCCAGCACCAACGCCGAGGAGCGTAAGCGCTGGGTTCGCTACCCGTGATTTCCCTCACCGAGGGCCCTGCCCCGCGCCCTCTCGCCATTTTTCCGCAAGGCGGCGTCCCTGCCCCATTGCTTGAGGGCTCTACTTCGCGCAGCTTTGACCTCAAAGATGTGCAGGTCGTCCAAGCCCTGCCTGCAGCACAAGCGGAACAAATGGACTTGATGTTGCGCGGACGCCAAATCGGCGCGCCCATCAGCACCTATGCCGCAACCATTGCCCCCTTGCCCCCCAGTGCGCCGGTGCTGGCTTTGCAAAACATCCAAGCGGCAGTCACCTCCGGGCTGGCTTGGGCACCCTCCAACGGTGTAGAGGGGACTTTTTCCCGCTTAGGGAGCCTGCTTTACCGCCGCGCTGGTTTGCCCGACGTGAGAGACCTGTTTAAGCCCGGCGGCTTAGACGCTTTGCTGACCCAAAAAGCCCCTGACCGGCCGGAACTTCAAGCCCAGTGGCAAGCCATGCGTTTATCAATGCAACAGCCCACACCTGAGGGCATTCGCGAAGCCGTGATGGCTGCAATGGGCTCGGAGACCAGCGTCGCCCGCGTGCGCAGGCCCTCCCCGCTAGACCCCAAACAAATGCTGCACCAAATTTTGGGACTGCTGTCTTCGAGCTCTGAGGAAGACACCGAAGACCGCCAACGCATCAAGCGGGGAATCGGCGACCTCGACGCGGCCCAAGTCGCTGCCGTTCAAGCCCAAAACCAAGGCGATCTCAACTTTCGCATGGTCGTGCCCTTTGTCGATGCCGAGCCGGTGGAGCTGGCCTTTGAGCGCAAGCAAGGAAAAAATGACTCCAACCCGGTGTACAGCGTCAACTTGCATTCCCAAAGTACGGACTACGGAGAAATGTGGCTGCAAGCCGATTTACAAGGCAGTGACCAAATCGACCTGACCTTGTGGGCCGTGCGCGCGTCCATGGTCCAGATGGCCCAAGAAGGAACTGCCGCCCTGGGCCAAAACCTGCAAGACGCTGGCCTGGCGATGCGCTCCTTTCGGGCCCACCATGGCGCACGCCCTGAACCCGCGCCTGACTTAGATCTACACGCCCAACCCGGCACCGTGGTGGATTTGCAAGCATGAGCCGCAAAAAAGCCATTGCCCTGGAATACGGGCGCAACGCCACGCCCATCGTGACAGCCAAAGCCGAAGACGAGATGGCGCTGGCGATGATTGCCGCAGCGCGCGAGCAAGGCGTCTACATCACCGAAGACCCCGAACTGCTGGCCTTGCTCAGCCGCTTGCAAGTCGACCAAGCCATCCCGCCCGAGCTTTACACGGCGGTGTCGGTGATTTTGGCGTGGGTGTATTGGCTCAAGGGCATGCGCCCTGGCGATGAAAAAACAGTGGGGCAGCCCCTGGGGGCAGCGCGGGCTTAGGACTTAAGCGTCGCTGTAGCCGGTGTTGCGCGAAAAGCGCGAAATATGACCGAGCCGGTCGTACACCTCGACCGAGCTCGACGCGTCTTGCAAACGCAAGCTCTGCAGGGTTCCCCGAATCGCTTCGAGTTTGCGGTCCATCAACACGGTATTGCGCCGGTGCAAGTCACGGCATTCGATCATGGATTGGCGAAAGGCCTGCCATTGCGGCAGGGTTTGAACATCTTGGGCGTTGGGCGCTAAGCGGGTAATTTCGAGCAGCAACTCGTTTTTTATCGGCTGTAACTGTTCAAACTGGTCTAACTCTTGGTTGCGTAAAGCCTCAAACTCGCGCTCCAAGATTTGCGACAACTGGGTCGCAAGGTCTTGGGCTTGGCGAATCGGGTCGGTCAACGCAGGTTCAACCGCTGATCATTTGTTCCATCGCCACAAAGCTCTCAGCAATGCGACGGGGGTTGAGCGGGTACTGGCCGTCTTGAATGGCTTTCTTGATGGAATCCACCTTGGAGCGGTCAAAGTCAGGCTCTTGCTTGATGCGCTCGCGCACTTTGGCAAAGCCGGCCGCTTCAGCGCCAGGGTTTGCGACGGCGGCTTTGTTGGCGGCGACTTCTACTTCAGAGGCAGGTACCAAACCTGCCGTGGGTGCGCCCGCCTTGAGGGCTTGCTTTTCGGCCGATTTGCGCATCTGCACATCGCTGGGTGCAGGCCGTTGGTAATTGGTGATCGGGTTCGTCATAGTGGGCTCTTTTCAGTAAATTGCTGCTTACTTATCGGGGTTATCTGCTCTTACATCGACCAGTCAAAAAATAACTTGAGGGCTTTTTCCACTTTTTTTCACTTTTTTTCTAAACAAGGTCTACAAGCCCCGTACCGCGCTCGGACCCGTCACCACACCAGTGATATATCGGCCCGACTCCGGATTTTTTAAGCGAATTTTGTCACCTATTTTGCCATCTTGGGTGGCTTCTACCCGCGCTGTGATGGAAAAACCACTGCTTTGGGTGACTGTCAGAACCACCAACTGCCCTTGTTTGACCAACACGGCGCGGCGAACGTCATGGCTGCGCAGCGGAACACCTGCGGCCACATCCCTCACCATTTCGCTGTTTTCCACATCCTTGATCGACCCCACCGCTTGCGGATCGAGTCCCTCACCGGAATGCTCTATCTCTTGCAAGGTCGTGACTGCAACCATGGAGCCGGCCCGAAGCAGCTGGCTTGCAACGACGACTTTGCGCTTGGTGGCGGCCCCAACAGCGCTGTTTGACCCACTGGCCGCAGGCACTGCCGCTGCGCTGACTCCGGGTTTGAGCACCACCCGCATATACAACTGCCAAATGGGGTTGCCCAAGCAGCGAACGCGAACGGTCTCGCGCGAGGCAAAAGGCAAATCCATCACCAAAGGCCGGTCGCAGGTTTGCAACTGCACCCGGTTGTCCATGGGGGCAAAGCTAAATTGGCCAGGGGCCAACTGCTGGGTTTGTTGCACCCAACGCCCGACCTCGGCGAGTAATTTTTCCCCCACCGCAGCCTCTTGAGGCGGCGCTGGCTGGGCTGAAACGGCCAAAGCCATGCCCATCGCGAAGCCAGCAAAGTACTTGGCTACAAACTGAAGACGGTGGCACAGCAATTGCATGAGGGTGAAGGTCGGTGTTGAAAAAATGACATTGTGAAGGAATACCTCCATGACCGCGCAAGAACAGTGCCACTTTTCTCAGCACCGATCCCCCGCCTGCCCAGGCCTCACCCCTA
>CANJNX010000215.1 GCA_947475495.1 Comamonadaceae bacterium
CGCGTGCATTTGCGCACCACCGAGCTCGTCTTCGGTGCAGTCCTCACCTACTGCTGCTTTCACCAACGGGGGGCCCGCCAGAAAAATATTTGAACGTCCCCGTACCAAAATCACATAGTCTGACAGCCCCGGCAAATACGCCCCACCCGCAGTAGAAGAACCATGGACCACCGAAATTTGCGGCAAGCCTGCCGCAGACATTCGCGCTTGGTTTGCAAAACTGCGGCCGCCTTCGACAAAAATTTCTGCTTGGTAGAGCAGGTTCGCGCCACCGCTTTCTACCAAATTGATGATGGGCAATTTGTTTTCCATGGCGATTTGCTGAACGCGCAATGCTTTGCGTAGGCCCATGGGTGCGACTGTGCCGCCTTTGACTGCGCTGTCGTTGGCAGAGACCACGCAACGCTTTCCGGCCACGACGCCAATACCCACAATCGAGCCACCGCCGAGTACTGATTTTTTGCCATCGTCGTCGTGCATATTCAAGCCCGCCAAACGGCTCAGCTCTAAAAAAGGCGTCCCCCTGTCAAGGAGGCGCGCAATGCGCTCGCGTGGCAACAACTGATTGCGTTGCTCAAATTTAGCGCGCTTGGATTCTGACTCTGCCAAAACCATGGACTCAAGCCGCTGCACCTCGTCCCACAAATCCTGCATCCGCGCCACATTGGCTGCAAACGCACTAGAGCGGGGGTTAAGCAAAGATCGCAGTGCGCTCAGGGGTTGGGAGGCGGGCATGAATAAAAAATCCTAAGCGTGCACAAGGCACTGAGGTGACAGACTAGCACTTGAACTTAATTACAATCAAATCACCACTAACGGTCAATCCAAGGAAACCCCTATGAGCCTCGAATCCATTACCCAATCCATCCGCACCAAAATGGGCGACGACAGCGGCTTAGAAGCGACGTTGAAGTTTGATTGCGGCGCAGATGGCGTCATCGTATTAGACGGCGTGTCCAGCCCCAACACGGTCTCCAACACGGACGCCGAGACCGACTGCACTGTCACCGTCAGCTTGGAGAATTTACAAGCCATGATGGACGGGCAATTGAATTCTGTGACCGGCTTCATGTCGGGCAAGCTCAAAGTCTCTGGCGACATGAGCGTGGCCATGAAACTTCAGCGCGTGGTTTAACGCACGCAGTAGAAATGGTATTGCGAAGCCCGAATTTCATCCGCTGATCGCACGGGCGAAGGGTTTCGTAAATCTGGGGCAAGCACTTTCCCGTCATCCATCGCCCAGAAATCATGGCGCATGTCCACGCCACCACTCCAGTCGCCCAAGCTCGATAAAAACTCGTACTCGGCCTCTGTCGGTAAACGCCCCTGGATTTTTTTACACGAATTAGCCGCATTCTCAGGAGACGCGGCATGGCTAATCGGAGTGCCTGGCGCACCCAACAAGTCAATGGTTTTGTCCCCGTATCTCACCTTCGATGGGAACTGCGTTTTTTGAAAAAACTCAAACACCTGTGAAGCCATGGGTTGCATGACCGCAGCGGGCGCACCTTGCGCTTGAAAGTTAAATGTCGCCCCGTCCTTGGTTTCAATATGCAAGGTCACGGACAAGTCGCCCTTGCAGCTGGGGCTGTAAGAGTAGGTACCCCAGGCCACGCCCGACAAGCCCGCTAAATACCGTTGGTCTAAATAGCCTTGGCGTTTTTGTTCGTGCAGATCACGAACCAATTGGGTCAAAGGCAAAGGATTGAAAAATGCCACCTTTTTGGAAGAGGGATTGATCTCGCGGTACAAACCGTCAAGATCGGACTTGAACGTACCCTCAAGCATCACATCCATCCCCACACCAGCATTGGCATGGGCGCGGTTTTTATTGGCCAAGTCATCCATGGCAATCACAATCGTCAGCGCATCTCGCGCTTTAGCCCCTTCGCGCATCAAAAGCAGCATGTCTTGGGTGGAGTCCTGCGCAATCTGAATTTTGTTGCGTCCATAGGCATCTTGGTATTGGCAAAGGTCTTGACCGCGAATAAAGGGAATCGTTGGCCATAACTGCAAGTCTGGCAATGCGGCAGACGCGTTCATCCCCACCATGAACAATAAAGTACCAACGCAGCGCATGGGGGATTCCTTTGGGAAATGGGAAGACGTGAGTGCCTTGAACACTCAACCAATGGATTATGGGGCCGAAGGAGAAGTAAAACTTAGCGTTTGCGCTCAAGCTATCGTGGTCACGGCTGTCTGCGTGAAAGAAGTGCGCCAATTACAGGGACATGCGTTCACAGTTGCACCCGTGCAGGGCCACCTACGGGTCATTCACGATCTTTGGGGCCGACCAAAACCCACTCAATTTGTCGCAATATCACTAATTTATAAAAGTTAGTGAAAATCGCTTAGAATTTATTTCAAATTATTTAATTTTGGTGTTTTATGCAAATTGAGACAAATAAGCCGTCATTCAACCTCTTCCAACTGGACCGCCCCTGTGTATGGGATACCGACACCGCATTCAAACACTTGAATGGGCTGGGAGAAGCAGATTCCAAACGCACCGCCGAGCGTCGATTGCACGCGCTTTCTTTGCTTCCACCGGAGTTGGGCGCTGACCTATTACGAGATGAATTGGGACGCCCACTGAATAAAGTAACGCTGCAATGGTCGCTGGAAAAGGCACGCAGCCAGCGCAAACTGGTGCTTTTTGCACAACTGCATCCCTTACCCACTGGCGCGCAATGCCTGCACGCTAATGATGCGCGGGGTAGCCGTTACTGGGTTCCTTTTAAAACCAATACCCTGCCATCGCCGGCGCAAATCCTCAAGGCTTTGCAACAACTGCAAGCGCATATTGGCAAGGACATTGCCATTTACGCCCATGGGGCACTCGCGGGCTTGCTGCGCGAAGCCCAGCCGCCCTTGCACGTATCGCTGGCGCCAAGTGTCTATTCGCCGATTCAGCAAATTTCCAGCACCCAAGGGGCACGCACCCCCCTCACACCGCATCTGAAACACCTGGAAGCAGAAACCATCCACATCATCCGAGAGGCCGTCGCCGAAGCAGAAAACCCCGTCATGCTGTACTCCCTTGGAAAAGACAGCTCGGTCATGCTGCATCTGGCACGCAAAGCTTTTTACCCTGCGCCACCTCCTTTTGCGCTGATGCATGTGGATACACGGTGGAAATTTCAGGAGATGTATCTTTTTCGAGACCGTATTGCCAAAGAAAGTGGAATGGAATTGATCGTGCACATCAATCCAGAAGCGATTGAAAAAAATATCAACCCCTTCGACCACGGTTCTGCCTTGCACACCGACATCACCAAGACCCAAGGACTTAAACAAGCTTTGGACCACCA
>CANJNX010000216.1 GCA_947475495.1 Comamonadaceae bacterium
TGCGCAACGTCTCGAAGTAAACCCCCGCGCAGGGCTTAGGTCAGCCGCTGCAAAGCCTCTTGGTATTTGGCGGCCGTTTTTTGGATCACTGCATCGGGTACGCGCGGCGCGGGGGGCGTTTTACTCCAAGGCTTGCCGTCCACTGTCGCACTCTCTAACCAATCCCGCACAAACTGTTTGTCATAACTGGGTGGGTTGGTACCTTCTTGGTAACTTTCTTGCGGCCAAAAGCGCGAGGAGTCGGGGGTGAGCACTTCGTCCATCAGCGTTAAGGTGCCCTGCGCATCTAAACCGAATTCAAATTTCGTGTCCGCAATGATGATGCCTTTGGTTAAGGCGAAGTCGGCTGCGGCTTGGTAGAGCGCGATGCTGATGTCGCGGATGCGGGTGGCCAAATCCAGGCCAATCATTGCAACCGTTTGTTCAAAGGTGATGTTTTCGTCATGGTCGCCCACCGCGGCTTTGGCTGCGGGGGTGTAAATGGGCGTGGGCAGTTTGGAGGCATTTTTTAAGCCCGCAGGCAAAGCCACGCCGCACACCGCGCCATTGTCTTGGTACTCTTTCCAACCGCTGCCAGCCAAGTAGCCCCGAACCACTGCTTCAACGGGCAAGGGCGTGAGGCGTTTGACCAACATGGAGCGCCCCGTGATTTGGGCTACTTCCTGCGGCGAAACCGCACTTTCCGGGGCCTCGCCAGTGAGGTGAATGGGGCAAATATTGAGGCCCTTGGGGCCGAGTTTGTCAAACCAAAAAAGCGCCATTTGGGTGAGCAATACGCCCTTGCCTGGAATGGGTTCGCCCATGATGACGTCAAAGGCGCTCAGGCGGTCGCTGGCGACCATCAAGATGCGGTCGTCTCCTACGGCGTAGTTGTCGCGCACCTTGCCGCGAGCGAGCAAGGTGAGGGATTGAAGGGTAGAAGTGTGGAGCGCGCTGTTTGGGGTCATAGCCCCAATTTTAAGGGCGGCAAGCGCGCAGCGATCGGGCGATTAGAGAACGGCTTGCGCCAATTCGCCTCGGCCGTACCGCGCTGCCACAACCGTCAAGCTGTCGCCCTTGATTTTGGCGGCTTGGCCTTCGCAGCCAAACTCGATGTAGCGGGTTTTGCACAGCAGTTTGGCGGCTTCGCGGGCGGGCTTGAGCCATTCGCGGGCATCAAACTTTTCGGGGTTTTCAACGAGGAACTTGCGTACTGCGGCCGTCATGGCCATGCGGATGTCGGTGTCAATGTTGATTTTGCGCACGCCAAACTGAATGGCCTTTTGAATTTCTTCAACAGGCACGCCATAGGTTTGCTTCATCTTGCCGCCAAAAGCGTTGATGGTGGCCAAGAGGTCTTGCGGCACGCTGCTGGAGCCGTGCATCACCAAATGGGTATTGGGCAAGCGGCGGTTGATTTCTTTGATGCGGTCAATCGCCAAAATATCGCCCGTGGGTTTGCGGGTGAATTTGTACGCGCCGTGGCTGGTGCCAATGGCAATGGCCAAGGCATCGAGTTGGGTGCGTTTGACGAAGTCTGCTGCTTGTTCGGGGTCGGTGAGCAGCTGCTCGCGTGTCATGACGGCGTCGGTTCCGTGGCCGTCTTCTTTGTCGCCTTGCATGGTTTCCAAGGAGCCCAAGCAGCCGAGCTCGCCTTCCACCGTTACGCCCAGCGCGTGGGCCATGTCAACCACTTTGCGCGTGACTTCCACGTTGTAGTCGTAGCTGGCAATGGTTTTACCGTCGGCCTCTAAGCTGCCGTCCATCATCACCGAGCTAAAGCCCAGTTTGATCGCGCCTTCGCAAACGGCAGGACTTTGGCCGTGGTCTTGGTGCATTACCACCGGAATGTGCGGGTAACTCTCTACCGCGGCTTGGATCAGGTGCTTTAAAAAGCCTTCGCCTGCGTACTTGCGGGCGCCGGCGCTGGCTTGCATTATGACGGGCGCACCAACTTCGTTGGCGGCCTCCATGATGGCCTGCACTTGCTCTAGGTTGTTGACGTTAAAGGCTGGGATGCCGTAGCCGTGGGTGGCTGCGTGGTCCAGCAACTCGCGCATTGAAACGAGGGCCATTTTCTAATCTCCGGGGAAGTTGGTAACCGCTTGGTAACTTTTTACCGATGGCGGGATTTTACCCACCCCGCCCCATCAATCCACCTGGCAAATTTTCATCATATTGGTGCCCCCGGGCGCGCCCATGGGCTCGCCGCAGGTGATGGCATACACATCGCCTTTTTGCACAATGCCACGGTCTTTGAGGTGTTGCTCGGCGTCGCGCAGCGCGGTGTCGCGGTCTGTGCTGGTGCTCATCAAAAGCGGGCGCACGTTGCGGTACAGCGTCATCTTGCGCTGGGTTTCAATCTTGGGGGTGAGCGCGTAAATCGGCACTTGGCTCAAATGGCGGCTCATCCACAAAGCGGTAGAGCCGCTGTCGGTCATGGCCACAATCGCTTTGGCGCCCAAGTGGTAAGCGGTAAACAAGGCGCCCATGGCGATGCTTTGGTCAATGCGGGTGAAGGTTTTACCGATAAAGTCTGCGTCGAGCTTGGGGTCGCCGCCCTCTTCGGCAGCCAGGCAAATTTGCGCCATCTCTTTGATGGTCTCTAGCGGGTATTTGCCCGCGGCTGTTTCAGCCGAGAGCATGACCGCGTCGGTGCCATCGAGCACGGCGTTGGCTACGTCGCTGACTTCGGCGCGGGTGGGCACCGGATTGGTAATCATGGATTCCATCATTTGCGTTGCCGTGATCACCACCTTGTCGTACTCGCGGGCGAGTTTGATCATGCGCTTTTGCAAAGCCGGAACCGCTGCGTTACCGACTTCAACGGCCAGATCGCCACGCGCAACCATGATGCCGTCACTGGCCAACAAAATCTCAAGCAGCTTAGGAATGGCCTCGGCCCGCTCAATTTTGGCAATCAGGCCGGGCTTGTGGTTGTACTGGGCTGCGGCCACATTGCACAACTGGCGCGCCATTTCCATGTCGGTGGCGTTTTTAGGAAAACTCACCGCCACATAATCCGCTTGAAAACTCATGGCGGTTCGAATGTCGTCCATGTCTTTGGCCGTTAAGGCCGGGGCAGTCAGGCCGCCGCCTTGCTTGTTGATGCCTTTGTTATTGGATAACTCGCCGCCGAGTTTGACGGTGGTGTGCACCTGTTGGCCTTTGACGGCGTCCACCGTGATGACAATCAAGCCATCGTTGAGTAACAACACGTCGCCGGCCTTGACTTCGTGGGGCAAGGCTTTGTAGTCCAGGCCCACGGCATGGATGTCACCCAATTCCACGCGGGCTGCATCAAGAATAAATTTTTGTCCGTGCTCTAAAA
>CANJNX010000217.1 GCA_947475495.1 Comamonadaceae bacterium
ATTATGCTTTATTCGGGGTGATTTAAGGCAATGCGTGCCAATACCTGAATCAGTCTGTCGTCCTCACCCACCGCTTTTTGCAATTGGAACGCTACCGTTGGGTGGGCTTGCGACAGCGCGTTAACCAGCAAAGGCAGGTCTTCTCGCGCATGCTTGCCAACGCCTAGGAACATGGGAACGATCGTGATGGTGCGAACGCCCGCGTCGATCAGCGTCTGGGCTACCGAGGCAAGGTCTGGCGTACTCAATTCCAAATACGCGCAGGCGACGTGTGTCTTGCTGTCTATATGCCGAATTTGCTGTGCTACGGCTTCCATGGGCTTGTGCCACAGGGGGTCGCGCGAACCGTGGGCAAACAAAACAATGCCATGGGTGGAGGTGTTCATTGTTTTCGTACCAGCCAGGTGAAAGCCGAAAGAGAAATAAAGGAATAAATCAGGCCGGGCAGGGCGGCGGTAAACCACGGCTGCCAGCCTTGGAGGTAGCCCAAATCGCCAAGCACGTTGTTAAGCAAAACAAAGCTAATGCCCGCCATGATGCCTCCAAACACAAAGGGGGTGATGCCGCCTGAGCGAAAGTGAAGGTAGGCAAACGGAAGCGCCAAGACCACCATCACCAGACAACTCAAGGGGTAAAACATTTTTTTCCAAAATTGGATTTCGTATTTTTGGGCCGATTGGCCGTTGGAGTGCAGGTGGCGAATGTATTGGAACAAATCCACGGTTCCCATGCGCTCGGGGCGCAATACCGCGGCAGACACCATTTCGGCGCTGACTTTATTGAGCCAAGTGAGGTGGTCTTGTCGGGTGGTTACTGCGTTGGAAGTGTTTGTATTGGTGGTGTTGAATTCGGTTCGAACCACACCGTCCAATAGCCAAGACTCTCCCGGCCCAAACATACCGCTTTGGGCTTGTGTCAGGGAGACAATCTTGCCTCGGTTGTCAAATTCAAAAATACGCACATCTTTCATGCGGGCATCAGAATCTAAGGAGCCCACGTTGACCGCAAAGCTGCTGTAGGTTTGCTTTTCTTTGATCCATGCCCCGGTTTTACCCACGGTAATGCGCCCGCCAAATTTTGCTTTTAAGAGTTGGGCCGTTTTATCTGCCAAGGGGGCCACATAGTCGCCAACGGCAAAGGTAAAAACCACAAAAAATGAACCCAGCAACAACAAAGCCCGCAGCGCCTGCCACGGCCCCAAGCCGCTGGTTCGCAAAATGGTGAACTCAGAGCTTTGCGCAAACCGCGCCATGACAAAAATACTCCCGATCAAGACCGTGATCGGCATCAGTTCGTAGATGTGGTTGGGGATCAGCAAGGCCACGTAAATAAGGGCTTGGGCCACCGAGTACCCCAAGGCGGCTTCCCGGCCGATGGAGCGTAACTCGTCGACAAAGTCAAAAAAGAAAAAGAGGGCAATAAACGCCAAAGTCACAGCGGCCACGGCAATGACCACTTCGGTATACAAAAGCCGGCGCAGGGTTTTCATCGGCGCCTCACCATCAAGTGGGTCCATTGGTTATGCCGAGCGGCCAGCATCAATAAACCAAAAAGGAATGCCCCGCCATGCAGCGCAAGCAATAAGAAGCCGACGGGAATCTTTCCAGATTCAACCCAGCTGCGCCCCAAAACAAGAAAGTTGAAATACAGCACAAAAACCATGAACGCAAAGAACAAATTGCCCGTTCGCCCGGCCCGGGGATTGGATCCGGCCGATGCCAGCGCAATCAGCATGAGATTGAAGGCAGTCAAAATCAGCCCTGTTCGCCACGAGAATTCGCCCATGCTTCCAAGACTGGGCGTGACAAACAATTGCAGGGTTGTCATGGTGCTGGTGGGGGTGAAATTGCGGGTTGACGTGTCATCGGCCCCGATTTTTGTCACATAGCGGTCAAAGGTGGTGATCGAGTAATCGCCTTTGCTGGCGCTTTTTTCTAAACGCTGGCCGTTTTCCAGAACCAAGAATTTGTCTGGCCCTATCACCTCAATTTTTGCGCTCAAGGCAGAAGAAATCGTTTCTTTGCCTTGCTCTCGCGTGGCCATAAACACATTGGTACCTGCGGGCTTGTTATCGGGGTCTTTCTCTAAGAAAAAGACCCGGTTGCCATTGGAAGATTCTTGAAACTGCCCGGGCTCAACCCGGGCAAGGTCGCTGCGTTTTTCATAGGTATCTCGCAAATCTTCAATCCGGCTGAAAGACCATGGCAAGACCAAAAAAGCCAGTAAAAAAATCACCACAAAAATAGGCCAAGCAAAGCGCGAAATGGGCTTGAGCAAAGACATCAAGCCCCGCCCACTGCCAAACCAAATCACCATCTCGCTGTCGCGGTACATGCGGGTGAGTACGCTGATGATGGCAATAAACAGGCACAAGGAAAGAATCGTGGGCAGATCCGACAAAACGGTATAGCCCATGATGATGATGACATCGGCAGGGTTAAACACCCCCCGCGAAGCCTCACCCAGGGTTCGAATCAGGGTCATGGTCATGACCACAGTGACCAATACCACCAAGGTAGCCCCAAAAGTTCGGGCGAGTTCTTTGCGGATGGAGTTATGGAATAACATTGGCAGCGATATTAAAGGCTAAATGATGAACTTTGAACTTGAACAAATCGGAATGGTGGGCGCTGCCCGTGAAAAATGTGATGTTTTGGTGCTTTTGGTGCCTAAAAACTTCAAGGCAGCCAAGGACGAATTGTCCCAATGGGTAGCCCAGGCCATGAAATCGGGCGATCTGGAGCCTTCGCCGGGCAAGGTCTTGCCAATGTACAAGCCTTCGCAAGCCCAAGCCACCCGGCTGGTGCTGGCAAGTACAGGCGAGGGAACGTTTCAAGAGGTTCGAAAAGCCATGGTGGCCGCCCTTGGCGCAAGCAAATCCTCGGGCATGAAAAAACTCACGGTTTGCTTTGCATCGCCTGCCAAAGAAGAGGCGCTTCGCTCCGCCGTATTGGCAGTGGCCGATGCGACGTATGTGTACAACACCACCCAATCCAAACCGCCATCACGCAGTTTGCAGCGTGTCCGTCTCTTGGCAAGCAACGCCGCACGCTTAAACGCGGTGTTTGACCGCGCTGTGGCAACCGTCAGCGGCGTGGAGCTGGCCAAAGAGTGGGCCAACCGCCCCGCCAATTTTGCAACGCCGAGCTTGCTTGCCAAAGCGGCTCAAGCTTTGGCGCAGCACCCCAAAATTACTTGTGAGGTGTTTGGCCCCAAAGAGGTCGAAAAGCTCGCTATGGGGGCTTTTTTGGCAGTGGCCCAAGGCTCAGACGAGCCCCTGCG
>CANJNX010000218.1 GCA_947475495.1 Comamonadaceae bacterium
CCACACGGACGCCATTCTCACCCGCGACCATATGCACGCCCAACGGTTTTTGCGTGAGGTCGATTCCGCCAGCGTCATGGTCAACACCAGTACGCGTTTTGCCGATGGCTTTGAATATGGTTTGGGTGCGGAGATTGGCATCAGTACCGATAAGTTTCATGCCCGGGGCCCGGTAGGCATTGAGGGTTTGACCTCCTTGAAATATGTGGTCTTGGGGCAGGGCGAAATTCGGGGCTAGTGCCGCCTCAAAGTCCAACCCAGACGTTTCACTTCGAAAGATACACCGCTATGGTTCCGCATTTAGTCACCGCCTTGACGGGTCCGATCAATGAGTTGGAGCAGCGCGTGTTGGACACCATGCCCGCGATTGAGCGTTGGTTCCGCTTGGAGTGGATGGAGCACACGCCGCCGTTTTATACCTCGGTGGATGTGCGCAACGCAGGATTTAAGTTGGCTCCGGTGGATACCGATTTTTATCCATCGGGTTGGAATAACCTGACGCCAGAGATGCTGCCCTTAGCGGTGCAAGCGGCGATGGTTGCGATTGAAAAAATATGCCCCGAGGCGCGCAACTTGTTGATCATTCCGGACAACCAAATTCAAAGTACGTTTTACCTGAGCAACTTGACGCAGTTGCGGCGTATTTTTCATATGGCGGGTCTCAATGTGCGCATGGGCTCGATCAACCCTGCGCTTAAAAAGAGCACCACCATTGAGCTCCCCGGCGGTGAGAGCATCACCGTGGAACCCGTGGTTCGAACCAAAGGGCGCATCGGGGTCAAGGACTTTGACCCGTGCACCATTTTGCTCAACAATGATTTAAACGCAGGGGTGCCTGGAATTTTGGAGGACTTGCACCAACAGTACTTGCTGCCCCCTTTGCATGCCAGTTGGGCGACCCGTAGAAAAAGCAAGCATTTCCAATGCTATGACGACGTTGCCAAACGCTTTGGCAAACTAATTGGCATTGACCCTTGGCTCATTAACCCCATGTTTGACACCTGCGGGCAGGTGGATTTGTCGCACAAGCAAGGCGTTCAGGTTTTAACGTCGCAGGTCGATGCTTTGCTTGCCAAGGTAAAAAAGAAATACAAAGAGTACGGAATCAAAGAAAAACCGTTTGTCATCGTCAAGGCCGATAACAGCAGCAGTGGCATGGGCATCATGACGGTGCGCGATATCAAAGACCTCCCCGCCTTGCTAGACAAAACGGCGATCGCTCGCCAAGCGTCGGACTCCATGCAAGAGTTGATCTTGCAAGAAGGCATCTTGACCCATGAGCGCATTAACGATGCCGTGGCCGAGCCCGTGGTCTACATGATGGACCGCTATGTGGTGGGTGGGTTTTACCGTGTGCACGCAGATCGGGGAGAGGACGAAAACCTGAGTGCCCCGGGTTCAAGCTACGTGCCCTTGGCGTTTGGCAGCAGCGCGCAGTTGCCTCAGCTGGGCGTGCGACCTGGAGCGAGTGAGCCCAACCGGTTTTATATGTACGGCGTGATTGGGCGATTGGCGATGCTGGCGGCCAGCTATGAGCTCGAAGCGACCGACCCCGAGCGGGACACTTACGACGAATAAACGCCGCTGCAAAGCGCGGCACTGTCTCACGAGCGACCTTGGTTGCTGCAATGCAACAATTTTGATCGAAATGTAGCAAGTCGCCCCAAGGCAGGCCGTGGCTTAGCGCAAAATAGCGCACCTTTATTGAATGGAACTGATCCCCACGAGGGGGTCAGCCACTGCGTGTCATCAACAAAATCTTCTCTCTCCGCGCTCACTTTGGGCGCCATTGGTGTGGTCTACGGCGATATTGGCACCAGTGTCTTGTATGCCCTCAAAGAGGTCTTTGGCTCAGGCCATGTACCCTTTACTCCTGAGAACGTCTACGGCATTTTGTCCATGATCTTTTGGACGCTGACGGTGATTGTCTCCATCAAGTACGTGGTATTGGTTTTGCGTGCGGATAACGCGGGCGAAGGCGGCTTGATCGCCATGCTGGCCTTGGCCTCGCAGGCCGTCAAAGACAAGCCCCGACTTCGCAGCGTACTGCTGAGCGTCGGTATTTTTGGTACCTGTTTGTTTTATGGTGACGGGGTGATTACCCCGGCGATTTCTGTCTTGGGTGCGGTGGAAGGTCTGGAAATCATTGCGCCGCAATTTAAGACCTACGTCGTCCCACTCACGCTGATTATTTTGTTTTGCCTTTTCTGGGTTCAAAAGCGCGGAACGGCAGGCATTGGCAAATTTTTCGGCCCCATCACCTTGGTCTGGTTTGCTGTGATTGCTTTGCTCGGGGTGTTCCATATTTTGGAAAACCCGATTATTTTGAAGAGTCTGAACCCCTATTACGCCATCGCATTTGTATGGGCCAATCCTGGTGTGACCTTTATCTTGCTTGGCGCGGTGGTTTTGTGCGTGACCGGCGCGGAGGCTTTGTACGCCGACTTGGGCCACTTTGGTAAAAAGCCGATTCGCCTGGCTTGGTTTAGCGTGGTGATGCCTTGCCTTACCCTGAACTATTTTGGCCAAGGGGCTTTGCTCTTGGCCAACCCAGAAGCGGTTAAAAACCCGTTTTACATGATGGCTCCGGATTGGGCTTTGCTGCCATTGGTGATTCTTGCCACCATGGCTGCGGTGATCGCCTCGCAGGCCTTGATCACCGGCGCCTTCAGCGTGACCAAACAAGTGATTCAACTCGGGTATTTGCCGCGCTTGAACATGATTCACACCAGCGCCCGTGAGGCAGGTCAGATTTACATTCCCTTTGTCAATTGGGGCTTGTTTGTGGCCATTGTGATGGCGGTGGTGATGTTTAAATCCTCCAGCAATTTGGCGGCGGCTTACGGCATTGCGGTGTGCACCGACATGCTCATCACCACGGTACTGACGTTCTATGTGATTCGCTACGGTTGGAAGTATTCTTTGCCGCTGTGCTTGGCTGCTACCAGCGTGTTTTTGGTGGTGGACTTGGCTTTCTGGGGCTCTAACTTACTGAAGCTTTTTGAGGGTGGTTGGTTCCCTTTGGCCATTGGCGGCGTGATCTTCATGTTGATGGGGACTTGGAAAGACGGCCGGGCATTGCTCAGCAGCAAACTCAAAGCCGACTCCATGGATTTGCCTAGCTTCTTAGAAGCGGTTTTTATCAACCCGCCTACGCGAGTTGAAGGAACAGCCGTATTTTTAACCGCAGCGGCGGGTACCGTCCCCAATGCCTTGTTGCACAACCTCAAACACAACAAAGTGTTGCATACGAACAATCTTTTTGTGACGGTGCG
>CANJNX010000219.1 GCA_947475495.1 Comamonadaceae bacterium
ACAGCTCCAAGTCGCGCAATTCAAAAGCGCCTTCTAACAACAAAATCGGCCCACGCCAGCCCAGGGTTCGCAGGCGTTGCGCCTCTTGTAAATCCAGCAAGGCAAAGCCATCGGCGCCACGCAGCCCTTCAAACACCCGTTCAATCCCGTGGCCATAGGCGTTGGCTTTGACAACCGCCCACACCCGCGCATCGGGAACAGCAGACTGCACGACCTGCAGGTTATGGCGCAAGGCCTGGGTGTGGATGGTGGCGCGAATCGGACGAGGCATGGCCTATTTTGGCACTTGCTGGCGTGCTATAACCCCTGCACTCCTAGGAACCCAACAATCCATCCATGAAACGCGGCTTTTTTACCATCATGTCGGCGCAGTTCTTCAGCTCGCTGGCCGACAATGCCTTGTTTGTAGGCGCGGTTCAATTGCTGCGAAGCTCACACGCACCCGAGTGGCAACAGGCCGCCTTGGTTCCCATGTTTGCTTTGTTCTACGTAATCTTGGCGCCGTTTGTCGGGGCGTTTGCAGACGCCTACCCCAAGGGGCGGGTCATGCTGGTGAGCAACACCATCAAAATTGTGGGCTGTTTGATGATGCTCTTTGGCAGCCACCCTTTGATGTCTTATGCCATTGTTGGCTTGGGCGCTGCGGCCTACTCCCCGGCCAAGTACGGCATCTTGACAGAGCTGCTTCCGGCCTCTCAATTGGTCAAGGCCAATGGCTGGATTGAAGGTTTGACCATCGCATCCATTATTTTGGGGGTTCTGTTAGGCGGCCAAATGGTGGGCCCAAATATCGCGCCGTACTTGCTGTCCTTGGACTTTCCTTTGTTGGATACCGGGATAGACACCGCACCCGAGGCCGCCATCAGCGTTTTAATAGGGGTGTACTTGTTGGCTGCTTGGTTTAACACCCGCATTCCTGACACCGGTGTGGCCATGCGCCCCTTGCCACGTAATCTCATCGTCCTTCTGCCTGACTTTTGGAATTGCAATCTGCGTTTGTGGAAAGACAAGCTCGGGCAAATTTCTTTGAGCACCACCACGCTGTTTTGGGGGGTGAGCGGAAATTTACGGTATATCGTTTTGGCCTGGGCATCAGCCGCTTTGGGCTACACCGTGACCCAAGCCTCGGCCTTAGTTGGCGTGGTTGCCATTGGCACCGCTGTGGGCGCAGTAGCAGCCTCCTTGCGCATGCGCTTAGAGCATGCGACTTTGGTGATGCCGCTGGGCATTGGCATGGGAATACTGGTTCTCTTATTGAACTTTATTGACAACGTATGGGTGGCCGCGCCCTTTCTTATTTTGCTTGGCGGCTTGGGTGGGTTTTTGGTGGTACCGATGAACGCCTTGTTGCAACACCGTGGCCACAATTTAATGGGTGCGGGGCGCTCTATCGCCGTGCAAAATTTCAACGAGCAAGCCTGTATTTTGTTGTTGGGCGGCTTGTACAGCCTGTCCACCGGCATGGGGCTCTCCGCCTTTGGTGCCATCAGTGTCTTTGGCATTTTGGTTGCTGGCTTTATGTGGCTGATTAAGCGCTGGCACAGCTACAACTGCCGAGAACATGGTGCGGAGGTGGAACACCTTCTCGACATCGCGCGCAACGACAACCTGCACGGTTAAGTCTTGTGAAAAACGCACTCGCCGCACTGGCATTGGTTATCAATGCCTTTTGTTACGGCGTGATGTGGTGGCCGTTTCGCTACCTGCAAGACCACGGTATTCACCCGCTGTGGGCCACCGTGCTCGTAGACCTGGTGGCCCTGTCTTTTATCTTCGCTGCCAATCCCAAAATTTGGCGTCACTTTATTGCATTTCCTGGCCTGTGGGTGCTCTTGGTTGCCGCAGGAATGACCAATGTGGGATTCAACTGGGCGGTCACGATCGGCGACGTGGTGCGGGTCGTCATCTTGTTTTACCTGATGCCCGCGTGGGTGGTTTTGCTGGCCTGGCCGCTGCTCGGAGAAAAACCCACATGGAAGTCTTTGGGCCGTTTGGTCATGGCGCTGTGTGGCGTGGTGATTGTTCTTAAAACGCCCGAGTCGCCGTGGCCCTGGCCCGAGAGCATGGCCGACGGCTTGGCGCTTTTGGGCGGCTTTAGTTTTGCGTTGACCAACATCATGCTGCGCAAACTCAACGGCCCGCCCCCGGCGGCTGTGACGGTGGCGATGTTTGGTGGCGGCGCGGTGATGTGCACTTTGGCGGCTTTGCTGGGAATGCACCAGGGCTTGGTCAGCGCCCTGCCGAGCATGGCAAGCGACTGGGTTGTGGCGGTGCTGGGTTTGAGTTTGATGATTTCAGTCGCCAATTTGGCCCTACAGTACGGCGCTTCGCGCCTTCAAGCCAACACCACCTCGCTCATCATGCTGTGTGAAGTGATCTTTGCCAGCGTCTCTTCTGTGCTTTTAGGTGCAGGCACGATCAGCATGCGCGTGGCCCTGGGCGGCGGTTTGATTTTGCTTGCCGCACTGCTGTCTACGCTAAGCTCAAGGCCTTCCCCCACCATTGCCACCGGAGAACCGCTATGACCACCGCCTACGATTTTGAAGCCGTATCTATTGACGGCCATCCCGTGCACCTGAAAGACCTGCAAGGCAAAGCCCTGCTGATCGTCAACACCGCCAGCGCCTGTGGCTTCACGCCGCAGTTTGCCGGCCTGGAAGAATTACACCAGCGCTACCACGCGCAAGGTTTGGTGGTCTTGGGTTTTCCGTGCAACCAGTTTGGCGCACAAGACAAAGGCAGCAACGCGGAGATTGGCGCGTTTTGCCAAAAGAACTACGGCGTGAGTTTTTCCATGATGGAAAAAATCGATGTCAATGGCGGGCAAGCCCACCCCTTGTACCAATGGCTCACCCAAGAAGCCCCCGGCATCTTGGGCAGCAAAGCCATCAAATGGAACTTCACCAAATTCTTGGTCGGCAAAGACGGCCAGGTCGTCAAGCGCTACGGCTCCATGGATGCCCCCAAGACACTCGCAAAAGACATTGAGGCTGTTTTAGCGTAACAAGGACCCACATGCTTTGGACTGACACACTCTCCACGGGCGACACCCGCATGGACGAAACCCACCACGAATTTATTGAACGCATCAACCAGCTTCTGGCCACGCCCGAAGACCAGCAACTGGCGCTTTACCGCGATTTCTTAGACCACACGGTGGCGCATTTTGCGCAAGAAGAACGCTGGATGCTGGCCACAGGCTTTTCAGCCGACAACTGCCACGCCGAACACCACGCCGCCATTTTGGAG
>CANJNX010000220.1 GCA_947475495.1 Comamonadaceae bacterium
TTCACCGCCAGTGACGAGTCCGGCGATGCCATGGTGTTCACCCAGGCCTTGGCACAACAATGTGCTGCACGCGGTGTCACGTTTTTATACAAGCAGGCGATCCAAGGGATTGAGCGCGATCACCAAGGCCAACCCACCGTCACGTTACAAGACTCAGGCCAAACGCTCAGCGCAGACCATGTGGTGGTGGCTTGCGGGTCGTACAGCGCGCCCTTATTGCGGTCTGTCGGTATCGATTTGCCGATTTACCCGGGCAAAGGCTACAGCGCCACCTTCGACATTCTTAAGCCCCAGGATGCGCCCATGGTCTCCACGATTGACGATGCAAAAAAAATTGCCATCACCCGCTTAGGCGATCAAATCCGAGTGGCAGGCACCATCGAGGTCGGCAGCTACGACCTCACGCTCGAGAGCCCTTTGGCGCGCGCGCGCTGCCACATGCTGTCTAAGCGCGTAGAAGAAGTGTGGCCTGGCATGTGCGACACCCGCACCGAAGAACAAGGCGGCAACCCGCGCTACTGGACGGGTTTACGCCCCGCCACGCCCACCAACATTCCCTTTATCGGCCAAACCAAAATCAAAGGCCTGTGGGTCAACGCCGGCCACGGCACCTTGGGTTGGACCCATGGCGCAGGTTCCGGCAAAGCCTTGGCCGAACTGATCTGCGGTGAGTCCCCTGCGATGGCATTTAAGTTTTACCAGGGCTGAGGTGGGCTTTCTCTAAGCACTCCACAAAGGCCCGTGTCGCACGCGAGGCCTGGGGCGAGCGGCGGGTGATCGCAAAAAAATCACAATCGTATTGAAAGAGCTCGGGTTTGACGGCCTGCATTTTTCCGGCAGCAACAAAACTCCGCGCGTAATGGTCCGGCAAAAAGCCTAAATAGCGACCCGACAAAATAAACGTAGCGATCGACTCTTGGTCAAAGCCGGTGGCCGCGCGGGTCAGGTTCAAGCGTTGGCTCACTTGCAAATTAGGCGAGTGGTAGCCCAGGCCGGCAAAAGGCTGGGCGCGAACCGCATCCCAATCGAGCGCGCCATGGTGGGCGCCAAAAAACGCATGGCCTGCGCCGCAGTACAAGAGCATGCTTTCCCCAAACAGGGGCGAGTAGGTCAAGGTATCGGAGTTGCGATGGCCTGGAATGATGCCCAGGTGAAACTGGCCGTCGAGCACGCCACGCTCAATACCGTTAAGGGTGGCGACGTGCAGATTGAGGCCAACATCGGGCGCGCGTTTGGTAAATAGCGCAATTGCTTGGGAGATTTTGGCTTGTGGGTTGCTCACTGTTTTGTCAAACACCGCCACCTGCAACTGCCCGCCCATGCGCTGGTGGATTTCATCGACACTGCTTCGAAACGCATCGGTAGCCGCCAAGAGTTGGGTGGTTTGGGCATAAATTTTTTGCCCCTCTGCAGTCAGCGCAAAACCGGCGCGCCCTCTGCGGCACAGCACCAGCCCCAAACGGGTTTCCAAATCTTTGATGTGGCGGCTCACAGTGGAGGTGCCGATGTTGAGCTCCAACTCCGCCGCCGCCATGCCGCCACAGTCGACCACGGCGCGAAAGACGCGCAGCAAGCGCAAATCCATGTCACTGAATTGCCCCAGCGCGGAGCGAACCGGGGCAGAGGGGGTGTTTGATAGTTTCATAAACTGGCAACTAAATAGTGATAACTCTCACTTTGCGAGAGTAACAGAAATCACCACAATAGGCGTTTTGTCACTTCCACTCGACCCACACTGGAGAAACTTATGAAGCTGAACGACAACACCCCACACCAAAGCCACCCCGCAGTGACCACCACATCCACCTTCCCCAACGATGCGGCGTGGATGGAGTCGCATTGGATGCCTTATACCGGCAACCGCAACTTTAAAGCCAAGCCGCGCATGATGGTGAGCGCCAAAGGCGCGTACTACACCGACTCCCATGGACGCAAAATTTTGGATGGTTTGTCGGGCTTGTGGTGCAGCGGTTTGGGCCATGGTCGCCCCGAAATCACCGAAGCCGTCAGCCGCCAAATTGGCACGTTGGATTTCTCACCCGCATTCCAGTTCGGCCACCCCTTGTCGTTCGAGTTGGCCAACAAAATAACTGAACTCACGCCCGCAGGTTTGGACCATGTGTTTTTTACCGGTTCTGGTTCAGAGTGTGCGGACACCTCTTTGAAGATGGCCCGCGCCTACTGGCGTGCCAAAGGCATGGGAACCAAAACCCGATTGATCGGGCGCGAAAAGGGCTACCACGGCGTCAACTTTGCAGGTATTTCCGTGGGCGGCATTGGCCCCAACCGGAAAATGTTTGGCCAAGGCATTGAGGCCGACCATTTACCCCACACCCAACTGCCCAGCAACGTGTATTCTCGTGGAATGCCACCTAACGGCATTGAGTTGGCAGACGAATTGCTCAAACTGATTACTCTGCACGACGCTTCAAATATTGCAGCTGTCATTGTCGAACCCATGTCGGGCTCGGGCGGTGTCGTGGTGCCGCCACCAGGCTATTTGCAGCGTCTGCGTGAAATTTGCACGGCTAACAATATTTTGTTGATTTTTGATGAGGTCATTACTGGCTTTGGCCGCATGGGCGCGTACACCGGCTCTGCCTATTTCGGTGTCACACCGGATATCTTGAACTGCGCCAAACAAATCACCAACGGTGCGCAACCCTTGGGGGCCGTCGTCGTCAAGAAAGATATATACGACACCTTCATGGCCGCAGGCGGCCCAGAGTACGCGCTCGAACTCGCGCACGGATACACCTACTCAGCACACCCCGTGGCTTGCGCGGCGGGTATTGCTGCCTTAGACGTCTTGGTGAAAGAAAACATGATCGAGCGCGTTGCCAGCATTGCGCCCTATTTTGAACAAGCGGTGCACAGCCTCAAAGGTGGAAAAAACATCACCGATATTCGCAACATCGGTTTGGCTGCGGGTATTACTTTCGCAGCCGTCCCTGGCGAGCCTTTGAAACGGCCTTACGAGATCGCGATGAAATGCCTTGAGAAAGGCTTTTATGTGCGCTACGGCGGCGACACGATTCAACTCGCACCGCCCTTTATCATCGAAAAATCAGAAATCGACAGCTTGATTAACGCCTTAGGCGAAGCCATCAACGCCACCGAATAAGCATTTTTAACTTTTACTTCCAACCCATGTCCGCACTTCCCCTGATTGGCCACCTCATCGGCGGCAAGCCCACCCAAGGCGGCACCCGCCAAGCCGACGTTTTTAACCCCGCTACGGGCAA
>CANJNX010000221.1 GCA_947475495.1 Comamonadaceae bacterium
CCCTAAGCCAGCGCGTTCCGATGACGGGTGCTGTCGTTGTCACAACGCCCCAAGACATTGCGCTTTTGGATGCCAAAAAAGGCATCAAAATGTTTGAAAAAGTGGGCGTTCCCATCTTGGGCATTGTGGAAAACATGGCGGTACACGTCTGCAGCAGCTGCGGTCATATCGAGCATATTTTTGGTGCCGATGGTGGCAAAAAAATGGCTGCAGAGTACGGCATGGATTATTTGGGTGCCTTGCCGTTGGCGATGTCGATCCGCGAGCAAGCCGACAGCGGCCGCCCCACGGTGGTCGCTGAACCTGAAGGCGAAGTGGCAGGTTTGTACAAAGCCTTGGCGCGTAAAGTGGCCGTAGCCATTGCAGCAAAAAACAAAGATTTTTCATCCAAGTTCCCTAGTATCACGATCAGCAAAGCAACCTAAGTCATTTTTGGCAGTGCAACGCGTTAAACCATGAACTTGCTTTCGAGCCTGCGTTACCTGGTTGCTTTGCAAGAGCATCGGCATTTTGGTCGTGCTGCGAAGGCTTGCCATGTTACGCAACCTGCTCTTTCCAACGCATTGCGGGCTTTGGAGGCTGAGTTTGGTGTCGCCATCGTTCGACGCGACCGCTCTTTTGTGGGGTTTACGCTTGAAGGCGAACGGGTCTTGGCCAGTGCCCAGCGCATGATGCACGAACATGCTTTTCTTCAAGAAGCCTTGCGCGGTGATGCCCAAACTCCGACAGGTACCTTGCGTATGGGGGCGGTCCCCACGGCCGTGCCCATAGCCGCGCGTTTTGCAGCGCAGCTCCAAGCCAAACACCCCGGCATCGTTCCAGTGGTTTTATCTATGAGCTCCTTAATGTTGGAGCAGGGTTTGCAAGACCTGTCGCTTGACCTGGCTTTGGGTTATACCGATCGCATGGATTTGGCCGCTGGCCGCTTAACGGCTTTGCCACAGTATGTTGAACATTACTTTTTGGTTCGCCGCGCCTTGCATGCCCATGCTGATGGAATGCAAATGGGAGAAGCAACGACCTGGCAAGCTGCGGCAGCATTACCCCTGTGTTTATTAACCCAAGATATGCATAACCGCACAATCGTGGACGCTGCATTTGCTTCAGTGGGTGAAGTGCCCCAACCTGCGCTGGAAACCAATTCTATTTTGACCATGGCATTAAGCGTGGCTGTAGGCGCGGTGAGCAGTGTGCTACCAGGTGCACTGGTGAGTGTGGTTCGAAACTACCGAGAGTTAGAGGCTTTGCCTTTGCACAGCCCCCACATTCAGACCCCGATTGGCCTGATGTCCCATGCTTCGGTTCGCCCCACGCGGGCCTTAGAAGCCGCTTTGGTATTGGCGCAAGACCAGGCTTGGCTGCAACATGCGAGTGCATATAGCGGATTGCTCAAGTCCTAATTACCACCCCGCATTGGTCGGTAAGGTTGTATGCTGCATCGCGTCATTCAATCTATGAATCACAACATACGGTAATGCAATTGGACGCAAGCTAAATTTCTCCCCATACTAAGGTAGTTGCGCTAACCAGCGTCGCAATTACTTACTAAAAATAGGAGACATCCATGTCATCTCAAACCCCCGGTTTGCTCGATAAAGAGCGAATCATTGCAGGCCCCGGCTTTAACCGCTGGTTGGTACCTCCCGCGGCTTTGGCGATCCATCTCTGTATCGGTATGGCGTATGGTTTTTCTGTTTTTTGGTTGCCCTTGTCCAAAGCCTTGGGTATCAAGGAGGCCATCAAGTGCGGCCCTGAAGTCGGCTTTTTAGGTCAATTGTTTACAACGAGCTGCGATTGGCAAATCTCCACCTTGGGTTGGATGTACACCTTATTCTTTGTTCTGCTGGGTTCGAGTGCGGCCACTTGGGGTGGCTGGTTAGAGCGTGCAGGTCCTCGCAAAGCCGGTGTGGTGTCTGCTTTGTGCTGGTGTGGCGGTATGCTTTTCTCCGCTTTGGGCGTGTACTTGCACCAGTTCTGGATGATGATTGTTGGCTCCGGCATCATCGGCGGGATTGGCTTGGGACTGGGATACATCTCCCCCGTGTCCACCTTGATCAAATGGTTTCCTGACCGCCGCGGAATGGCGACTGGTATGGCGATCATGGGTTTTGGTGGTGGCGCCATGATTGGTTCTCCCTTGGCTGCAGATTTGATGAAATATTTTGCGACTCCCACCGATGTGGGTGTGATGCAAACTTTTGTGGTCATGGCGTGTATTTACTTCGTATTCATGATGGCCGGTGCCTTTGGCTACCGTGTTCCTGAGACGGGCTGGAAGCCCGCCGGATGGACACCTCCACCTGCCCAAGTTAACAACGACATGATTACCCAACGCCACGTTCACGTGAGCAAAGTGTGGGGCATCCCTCAGTTTTGGCTGATTTGGATGGTCTTGTGCATGAACGTGAGTGCCGGTATCGGTGTGATCGGTATGGCTTCCCCCATGTTGCAAGAAGTGTTTGGTGGAACTTTGATTGGCATCCCTGCCAAGTTTGGCGAGCTTGACAAAACGCAGTTGGCGGCGATTGCCACCGTTGCTGCTGGCTTTACAGCGCTTTTAAGTCTTTTTAACATTGGCGGGCGCTTCTTCTGGGCTAGTCTGTCGGACTTGCTCGGCCGTAAGGTCACCTACGTGGTGTTCTTCGTATTGGGTGGCGTGATGTATTTCAGCGTTCCTGGTAGCGCAGGGGCGGGCAGCATCGTCTTGTTTGTTTCGGCCTTCTGCGTGATTTTGAGTATGTACGGCGGTGGTTTTGCAACCGTCCCAGCCTATTTGGCCGACCTTTTTGGTACGCAAATGGTGGGCGCGATCCATGGCCGATTGCTCACCGCATGGGCTACGGCAGGTGTTTTGGGCCCCGTGGTCGTGAACTACATGCGTGAATACCAACTCGGCTTGGGCATTCCGCGCGAGCAGGTCTATAACCAAACCATGTATATTTTGGTTGGTATGTTAGTTGTGGGTCTCATTTGCAATCTCTTGGTTCGCCCCTTGGATAACAAATGGTTCATGACTGATGCAGAATTGGCAGAAGAGAAACGTTTGGCCCATGAAAAAGCGGCTGCATCGGAGATGGTGCGCGGCAGTGCAGCAGGTGCTGACTCGGTGAGCTCGCTCACAGTGACGTTGGCGTGGGCTGCGGTTGGCATTCCCTTGGCTTGGGGTGTTTACCGCACGCTGCAAAGCGTGGCCAAGTTTTTCGCCTGATTTTTAACTTGTGTGATTAAGCCCTGCACCTTTTAG
>CANJNX010000222.1 GCA_947475495.1 Comamonadaceae bacterium
GCCAAAAAAAAAGCCAGCTCCAATAGCGCGATTCCGACCAGCACACGAAGCAGTCGATCTAGGGGGATCAGGTTGGGGGTCATTTTGAAGCCGCCTCATCTTCACGCATCTTGCGCACAAAAAATCGGCGAAACCACACGGCCATTCCGAGCATAAATGCAATGACGGCCACGCTCATCAAACCATAGTCTGTCGAGAAGAGATCCACTAGCATTTTCATGACATCGTCCTTTTAAGTGATGTCCCCAGCGTACGCTTTGGGTAAAAACAAGCTCTGATCTGTATCAATAAAAATGCACAGCGCGCGGCTTTATTGCGGCTTTAACCGCAAATGGTCTTTGTCAAACACTTCAACCACGATGGGAATGCCTTGGCCTACGCTTTGGGTAACGGTGCAGTAGGCTTCAAATTGGTCGAGCACACGGTCAAGGTGTTGCAAGCTTGAGGCAGAGACGCCCAGCGTAAGAACAGCGCGTATCCCTAAAACACGCATTCGCCCCTCTGCGTTGCGGCCTACTTCGGCGTCAATCGCACAGCGCAAGGGCTCTGGCGATTGCTTGAATTTACGCAATGCAAAGAGCAACGAATCTGACAAACAATTCCCAACAGCAGCACTGAGAAGCTGTACCGGCGAGGGGCCCATGCCTTGGCCCAGCGGTGCGGGTTCGTCTCCCAGAATCGGCGGAACGTTGGCGCCAAAGCTGATATCAAATTGGTAGTCTTGCTTTTGGGCTAAGACCACATGGATGTGACTCTCACTCATGGCGACGTCTTTCTTTTTTCTACCAAGCGGACGATGCCGAGTGCTTTGAGGACGTATTTTTCGTATACGGGTTCGGAGTTTCCCTTGCGAATTTTTCGCATAAAGTATTTTTCAAACGCAATTTTTGCCAGGTGAACCCACTTGCCTTTTTTGAACCAATTGACATTGCGTGGGGGTATTTGCGGCAATGCGACAAAGGCCGCACCGGTGTCGCCCATGTCGGCCAAGCAAATGGCGTTCCACGTCCCTTTGGACTCGGCGGGGCGGCCTGCAATTTCGTCGGCAATATTGTGGGCAATGGCGCCCACCATGCTTTCAATCATGTACCCCGTCTTTGGTGTTCCGGTGGGAACGGGCGTGGTTTCTACCGGAGGAATGGCAACGCAGACGCCGGCTGAGAAGATATTGTGGTAGGCCTTGCTGCGCTGAAATTCATCGATCAAAACAAAGCCACGGGGGTTGCAAAGATGGGGGACCGCCGCAATCGCGTCAACGCCCTTGAAGGCGGGCAGCATCATGGCCAGCTTAAAGCCCACTTCGTGCTCTTTATAAACATTGCCAAGGTCATCGAGCTGGGTCACCCACATTTTTCCCTCTTCCACCCGCGTGGTTTTGGCGTTGGTGATCCACTTCATATCCCGGTTTCGCATCTCGGACTCGAGCATCGATTTGCTGTCACCCACCCCGCCTAGGCCTAAGTGTCCGATATAGGGTTCGCTGGTGACATAGGTGATGGGTACTTTGTGGCGCAGCTTGCGCCTGCGCAAGTCGGTGTCCAAAATCATGGCAAATTCATACGCTGGGCCAAAGCAACTGGCACTTGGCATCGCACCAACAACCACAGGCCCGGGGTTCTTGAGGAATTCTTTGTAGTCCTCATAAAACGCTTGGGCGTGGTCAACGCTACAAATGGAATGGGTAAATCCCCCTCCGCCTGAATTCAAAGGCCCAGCTCCGGGAACTTCGTTAAATGCCAGCTTGGGGCCGGTGGTGATCACCACATAGTCGTAGTCCAAGGTTTGACCGCCCTCGAGCGTGAGCCGGTTGGCGTCAGCGTCAATGTGGCTCACTGCCTTGGCAATAAAGTCAATGCCCTTGCGAGCTAAACAAGGCGCAATGGGAATGGTAATTTGCTCGCGCTCGCGCCACCCCACAGCAAGCCAAGGATTGCTGGGAACAAACTGAAAATAGTCAGTCGAGTTCAAAACGGTAATGCGGTGGGCGCTGCCTAGCAGTTCTCGGATTTCATAAGCAGCGGGCATTCCGCCAATGCCTGCACCGATGATGACAATGTGGGCCATGGTTTCCCTTTGGAGTAGTTCCTTGCCATTAGGAACGACTCCCACCGCCGCCACTTTGCGCTAGCGCAGACTTTTGCCACTTAATCCGCTCGAACCCGGCAAAAAAAACAAGGCACGTTAATTGCTAAATCTGAATCTCAAGGCCCTGCATTGCCGCCGCACTGTAGGGAAACGGACGCATTCCACGGCGTGGCGTAGCAGGAGATAAAGGATGGCAAACGACTTCAGACTCAAAACCGAGGCTTTGGAAAGCGGGTTCCATGGCCAAACCTCATCCGGCTCAGACAAAAAACGCCAGCGGGAAAAACTCTTACGGGCTTTGCTTAACGCGATTGGCTCTGGCCATGTGGACGCGGCGCGCGTGGCGTTTACCTCTCTGATTAGCCACGCGCATGAACTGTCTCACAACACTGCGCTCTCTCGCATGGGTGCGGCGCTGCAAAGCAGCAACATCGCCCTGGCCCACCACATTGCCAAAGAAATGTTGGCCGACCCGCACCAGATTTTTACCGGGCTTTCTATCGCCTTGCGGCCTAGCAGCGTAGTAAAAGAAAACCCCGCGCAGCGATTTTTGGGTGGATTAACGGGGCGCTTGTACGACTTAAGCGCCTAAAGCACGAAGCTTCAGGCGCACTACATCACAAAACTTCAAATACGCCCGCAGCGCCCATTCCGCCACCAATACACATAGTGACGCAAACTTTTTTAGCGCCGCGGCGTTTGCCTTCGATGAGGGCGTGGCCGGTCAGGCGCTGGCCGCTCATACCAAAGGGGTGGCCCACAGCGATCGCGCCGCCATTCACATTGAGGCGGTCGGCAGGAATGCCGAGTTTGTCGCGGCAGTAAATCACCTGAACCGCGAAGGCTTCGTTGAGTTCCCAAAGGTCAATGTCGCTGATCTTCAAGCCCAAGCGCTTTAAGACTTTAGGAATGGCAAACACGGGGCCGATACCCATTTCATCAGGCTCGCAACCTGCGACCGCAAAGCCTAAGAAGCGGCCCAAAGGCTTGAGGCCTTTTTGCTCGGCGATTTTTTCGTGCATGACCACAACCGCGCCGCTGCCGTCGGAGAGCTGGCTGGCGTTACCCGCAGAGACCAAGCCGCCTGGCAACGCAGAGCGCAAGCCTGCGATGCCTTCTTTGGTGGTTCCATCGCGAATGCCTTCGTCGTTGCTGA
>CANJNX010000223.1 GCA_947475495.1 Comamonadaceae bacterium
ATGAATCTGAATTGGCCAAAAAAGCCAAGGTCGAAGTCACCGGCGACGATATGCGCGAAGGCTTGACCTGCGTGCTCTCGGTCAAAGTGCCCGAGCCTAAATTCAGCAGCCAAACCAAAGACAAACTGGTGAGTTCCGAAGTGCGCGGCCCGGTAGAAGACATTGTGAGCAAATTGCTTGCGGACTATTTGCAAGAGCGCCCCGCGGATGCCAAGATCATCGTAGGCAAAATCATTGAAGCCGCCCGTGCCCGTGAAGCCGCACGCAAAGCCCGCGACATGACACGGCGCAAAGGTGTTTTAGACGGAATGGGTTTGCCAGGAAAGCTGGCTGACTGCCAAGAAAAAGACCCAGCGATGTGTGAAATCTACATCGTCGAGGGTGACTCCGCCGGCGGCTCGGCCAAGCAAGGCCGCGACCGCAAATTCCAAGCGATTCTTCCTCTGCGCGGCAAAATTTTGAACGTAGAAAAAGCCCGCTACGAAAAACTGCTCACCAGCAACGAAATCTTGACGCTGATTACGGCGCTCGGAACCGGTATTGGTAAAGCCGGCGGTACCACAGGCAACGATGACTTTAACGTCGCCAAGCTGCGCTACCACCGCATCATCATCATGACCGACGCTGACGTCGACGGTGCCCACATCCGCACCCTGCTTTTGACATTCTTTTACCGCCAAATGCCAGAGTTGGTGGAGCGCGGCCACATCTACATCGCCCAGCCGCCGCTGTACAAAGTCAAAGCCGGTAAAGAAGAGTTGTATTTGAAAGACGCTGCTGCGCTAGACAGTTTCTTGATGCGCATCGCCTTGATCAACGCATCGGTATTTACCGGCGGCCCCAACGGCGTCACGCTGCAAGGCGACACTTTGGGTGAACTCGCGCGCAAGCACCAAGTGGCCCAAGGCGTGATTGCACGCTTGCAAAACTTCATGGACGCCGAGGCCTTGCGCTCGGTTGCTGACGGTGTTGCTTTGAATCTCGATACCGTGGCGGAGGCTGAAGTGTCCGCTGCTGCCTTGCAAGCCAAATTGCCAGACGCCGAAGTGGCGGGGGAATTTGATGTGCGCACCGACAAACCCATTTTGCGTATCAGCCGGCGCCACCACGGCAACGTCAAGAGCAGCGTGTTGACGCAAGACTTTGTCCACGGCGCAGACTACGCCGCCTTGGCCGAAGCCGCCAACACCTTCAAAGGACTGCTTGGCGAAGGCGCCCGCGTGATGCGCGGCGAAGGCGAACGCGCCAAGGAAGAAAAAGTCACGGACTTCCGCGAAGCCATGGCGTGGTTGATTGGCCAGGCCGAGAACGCCACCGCGCGTCAGCGTTACAAAGGCTTGGGCGAGATGAACCCCTCGCAGCTTTGGGAAACCACCATGGACCCCACCGTTCGCCGTTTACTCAAAGTGCAAATTGACGACGCCATCGAAGCCGATCGCGTGTTCACCATGCTCATGGGCGACGAAGTCGAACCGCGTCGCGAGTTCATTGAGGCTAATGCGCTGAGGGCGGGGAATATTGACATTTAAGTGGTGGAACCCGATGGAATGACCCAAATAGGCTGAAACGACTTGTATGTTCTGTTCTCAATGTGGCGCTAAAAATACGCAAGACGCAAAGTTTTGTGTGGCTTGTGGAAACCAACTTGGGTTGGTAAACACACCGACCACAACTGCCAGGGATGCCACATTCGTCTCGCCCGCATTTGCTGGCTTTTGGTTTCGCACACTTGCCGCTATCGTGGACTCTCTGTTGAGCCAAATAGCGGCGGTACTTCTCGCGTTTCCTCTTGGTTTTGCGCTCGGTGCATCCATGGCCGGGGAATCCTCTTCCTCTGAAATTGAGGTTGCGGCACAAGCCATGGGATTTGTCGTGGGCTTTTTGATCAACTGGTTGTGGTTCACTCTCGCTGAATCATCCCATTGGCAAGCCTCTATTGGGAAAAAATTGGTTGGTTTGAAGGTCACCGATGAAAATGGCGAGCGGATAAGTTTTGGCAAAGCCAATGCGCGCTATTGGTCAAAAATTCTGTCTGCTTTACTGTTCTGTGTGGGGTTTTTGATGGTTGCGTTTACCGCAAAGAAGCAAGGTCTTCACGACAAAATTGCCAGAACCCTCGTCGTTAAATCACGCGCCCAACCCTAAAAGAGTGGTTTGGAGGCGCTCCAAAAACAGTGCCTCGCCATGATGGACCTTCTGGCTCCAATCGTCTGCGGATGACTCATTGGCATCATCGGTAATGTACTTATAGGCCTGCCAAGGCAGCTTGCATGCGTGTGCAGCCGCTGCGATGGCAAACAACTCCATGTCGACCACGTCAATGTTGTGCGCTAGTAGCCAAGGGTCTGGTGCCGTCACAAAACTATCGCCCGTCCCGCAAACATAACTGCCTCGGCCTGAGTGGTAGGTTTGAGGGCGGGAGCAAAAAGGCGTTTGCCCGCGGGGCGAGAGTGGTTCTGTGAGCATGTCTCTTTGCACCACTTGCGCGATCTCGATCATTCCCGATAGGTGCGGATTGATTTTTCCAACGGTGCCGTAGTTGATCACAAGCGTGGGCTGAAAGTCTTGGATGGCTTTCAAAGTACTTAAAGCCGCATTGATTTTCCCCACACCGCAATACGCCCAATCCACACCCGCTGGGATCTTGCGTTTGTCTAATTCGCTTTCTAGCGCGGTGATGACGAGAATTTTGGGTTTCATGGTCGTGGGGTCAGGTCGCGTTCACAAAACTCCCACTCTTACCCCCATGCTTTTCGCGCAAGGTAATTCCGTTCATCGTCATGCCGCGGTCTACGGCTTTGCACATGTCGTAAATAGTGAGCAAGGCAACTTGTACGGCAGTGAGCGCTTCCATCTCTACGCCGGTGGGGCCGACGGTTTCGACGGTGGCGGTACAGCGGACGCCGTCAAAGCCTGCGCTTTCACGCGCAAGGACGGTGAGCTCGACTCCCACATGGGTGAGCGCCAAAGGGTGGCACAGGGGAATGAGTTCGCTGGTTTTTTTGGCGGCCATGATGGCGGCAACGCGGGCAATGCCTAAGACGTCGCCTTTTTTGGCGCTGCCGCTTTCAATCAGGGCGCGGGTGGCGGGCAACATTTCAATGTGTCCGGTGGCAATCGCGGTGCGTTTGGTGCTGGCTTTGTCGGCCACATCGACCATGTGGGCCATACCTTGGTTGTCAAAGTGGGTGAGTGTGCTCATAGAATTTTCATCCGGTTTACAAAGTCTTAACGGTTCG
>CANJNX010000224.1 GCA_947475495.1 Comamonadaceae bacterium
ATTTTGTTGATGCAAAAAGTTTTCCGTTTGCGTACTTGCGAAGACTCGGTGTTTAGCAACAGAACCCGCCCCTGTTTGTTGTACCAAATCAAACGCTGCTCGGGCCCCTGCGTGGGGCACATCACTGCCCAAGACTATGCCCACGATGTGAGCAACGCAGAGAAATTTTTGCGCGGAGATGCGCAAGAAGTTTTAAAAGGTTTGGAAACCCGAATGATGGCGCATGCCGATCGTTTGGAATTTGAGCAAGCCGCAGAACTTCGCAACCAAGTCTCGGCGCTGTCCAGTGTCTTGCACCAACAGTCGGTTGACAACGTGTCTGACCGGGATGTCGACATTCTGGCTGTCAAAGTGCAAGGCGGTAAAGCCTGTGTCAATCTTGCGATGGTGCGCGGGGGCAGGCATCTGGGGGACAGGCCGTATTTCCCCGTACATGTGGAAGATGCTGCCGTGTTCGTTGAAGACGAGGCTGCAGACACGGTTGCGGTTTCGGTGGAGGCGCAGGTCTTAGAAGCTTTCTTGGCGCAGCACTACGTGGGTGTACCCATGCCCTCGGTCTTGGTTGTGAGTGAGCCCGTCTCTAAAGGACTGTTGGCAGCCCTGTCGGAGCAACACGGATTCAAAGTCAGTGCCATTCACCAGCCGCGCGAGCAGCGACGCGCTTGGTTGGATATGTCGCAAACCAATGCGGCTTTGCAGCTGGCCCGCTTATTAGCAGAAGAGGGCTCTCAGCAAGCCAGAACCCGCGCACTGGCTGAGGCGCTGGATTTAGCGCTCGAGGACTTAGATAGTTTGCGTGTGGAGTGCTTTGATATTTCTCACACGGCAGGCGAAGCGACCCAAGCCTCGTGTGTCGTCTTTGCCCACCACAAAATGCAAAACGCCCACTACCGGCGTTACAACATTGAGGGCATTACCCCAGGGGATGATTACGCTGCGATGCGCCAGGTGTTGACCCGGCGTTACAGCAAAACCGCAGAAGCTTTGGCACAAGCCAAACAGCAGGGCCAAGCGCCCTCAGGCAGCGACCGCTTGCCCGACTTGGTCTTGGTCGACGGGGGCAAAGGCCAAGTGTCCATGGCCCGCGAGGTGTTTGAAAGTCTGGGGCTCGATCTGTCTTTGATCGTAGGCGTTGAAAAAGGCGAGGGCAGAAAAGTCGGGCTCGAGGAATTGGTGTTTGCTGATGGCAGAGACAAGGTGTACCTTGGAGCCGACTCGGCCGCTTTGATGCTAGTCGCCCAAATCCGAGACGAAGCCCACCGCTTTGCCATCACCGGAATGCGCGCCCAACGCGCCAAAGTGCGCATGGGCGGCAGTCAGTTAGAGGATATTCCTGGCATTGGCCCCAAGCGTCGGGCCAAACTGCTGCAACGTTTTGGAGGGGTGCGTGGCGTGGCGATGGCAAGCCAGCAAGACATTGCCTCGGTCGATGGAATTTCATTGGAATTGGCCGAAGAAATCTACCGTGCGCTCCATTAGCCGTGCCACAATAACGCCATGTTCTTGACCATCCCCACGATATTGACCTGGACGCGCATTTTTGCGATCCCGTTGATTGTGGGTGTGTTTTATTTGCCTGAAACGGCTTTAGCCGCTGCCGATAAAAATTTCTGGGCAACGGTCATGTTCGTGGTCTTTGCTTTGACCGATTGGCTTGACGGCTACCTGGCCCGTAAGCTTGATCAAAGCTCCTCTTTTGGCGCATTTTTAGACCCCGTAGCGGATAAGTTTTTGGTTTGCGCTTGTGTTTTGGTTTTGGTTCATTTGCAGCGTGCCGATGTGTTTGTGGCGCTCATCATTATTGGCAGAGAAATCGCTATTTCCGCATTGCGGGAATGGATGGCGCAAATTGGGGCTTCGAAAAGCGTGGCAGTCCACATGATTGGCAAGCTCAAAACCGTCGTACAGATGGTGGCTATTCCCTTCTTGCTCTTTGACGGAGTGTTTTTGGGAGTGATAGATACCCGGCTCTGGGGTACCGCGCTGATCTGGATCGCAGCGGTGCTTACGGTGTGGTCGATGGCCTATTATTTGCAAAAGGCGATCCCTGAAATTAGGGCCCGAAGCCGCTAGACATTTAAGCTGTCACGTAATTCGCTTAGAATTACGATGCGGAATGTTGCATAATTAAATTTGAGAATTTTTTCCGCCACCTCCCCAAGTATTCTTAATGATAAGGAAATTTTTGTGAATAAAACTGAATTGATCGAACACATCGCCAAGCACGCTGACATTTCCAAGGCCGCCTCTTCGCGTGCATTGGAGTCCATCATTGGCGCCGTAAAAACCACCTTGAAAAAAGGCGGAACTGTCTCCTTAGTGGGATTTGGCTCTTTTGCCGTAACCAAGCGTGCTGCCCGTGCGGGCCGCAATCCGCGTACCGGCGCTGCGATTAAAATCAAGGCAGCTAAAGTTCCTAAGTTCCGTCCTGGTAAAGCATTGAAAGATGCTTTGAATTGATTTGTTGTTTCAGGTGGGGTGATTAGCTCAGTTGGTAGAGCGGCGCCCTTACAAGGCGTAGGTCGGCGGTTCGAGCCCGTCATCACCCACCACCCAAACAAAGGCGAACGTCAACGTTCGCCTTTTTTGTTTTTCCTGGAGATAGCGCATGTTTGATTTCGTCCGCAAGCACACCAAGATCATGATGGCCCTCATGTTTCTGCTCATTATTCCCGCCTTTGTGCTGGTCGGTGTCGATGGCTACCGCAGCATGAATGAGGGCGGCGCCTCCGTGGCCAAAGTGGGAAGCCATAGCATCACCCAAGGCGAATGGGATGCGGCGCACAAGCGTGAAGTCGACCGCTTGCGGGCTTCTATGCCTAACCTGGACGCCAAAATGTTGGAGTCTCCTCAGGCGCGTTACATCACCCTGGAACGCTTGGTTCGCGACCAAGTGATCGCTCAAGCGACTGCCGATTCTTTACTAAATATCAGCGATGCACGCCTTGCGCGAGAGCTCCAGCAAGATCCAACCATAGGCGCATTAAGAAAGCCTGATGGCAGTTTGGATATGGAACGTTATCGTCAGCTCGCTGCCAGCCAAGGGCTGACACCTGAAGGGTTTGAAGCCCGCGTTCGTCAAAACTTATCTGAGCGCCAAGTCGAAGCTGGTTTCGGTGCCACGGTTTTTGCACCCAAAGCCTTGGCCGATGTCACCTTGAACGCCTTTTTCGAGCGTCGGGATGTCCAAATTTCCCGTTTTACACCGGCCCAATTTTTTGCAAAAGTCTCACTCGCC
>CANJNX010000225.1 GCA_947475495.1 Comamonadaceae bacterium
CAAGAGGAATGCCTTGCAGGAGCACCGCGTATTTACGGACAACTGGTCAGCCTGCTTGGGAAATACAGTAAATTCGCCAGCGCCGGAGAAAAAGCGGCTGTGCGCAATACGCCCACATTACAACTACACGCTGCAAACAAGGCTTAAATTTTTTCGTGCCAATGCACGAAAAAATCTACAAAGCCAGTGCCCCGATGACACAGCACACGGATGCAACTTGCGTCAAGACAGCGCGCATTGGCAACCAATCTTGTAAACCGAGCCGAGGGTAGACGCGCAAGTCCACCCTATAGCACGCCCACAGCAAAACGGCCAGGCCCCATAAGCCCATCTCCGTTGGAACGAGCAATGCCACCCAAGCCAAAAGAGATGGCATGACCCCCCAAACAAACAAAGCCAGGGATCGATCGGGCTCCTGGGTACCGCGCATGGCAAGCCCCCAATGAATAGCGCCCAAAAAGCTTGCGATGGTGGCGGCATAGGCCAGCAAAGCATGAGCCCATTGAAGATGCAAACCGTCTTGAAAATACCAACATGCAAGGGCGAGACCCATAAAAGGAAGCAGTCCTGCATAGCCTAAGCGGCGCGCCCACAGTGTCGGCATTGGCGACTTGACCGAAAGCGTCAATTTTGATCCCTTGGCACAGATGCGGGAGGAGATTCGTGCCCATCTTCATCCGCAGGGGTCACCATGGGCATACACATTTTTTCACCGTCCCACTGCTGTCCGCACCAACAGCGCCCGGAGTCATCAATGATGCAAGTACCTGTACCGCAACACCGCTCGTCATCTGTCATAGCCAACTTTCATAAGAAAAATGTGTCGTGACCCCTGAGCGATCAACAGTGGGGTCGGCGGTGGTTCGCAATTTTGTGGTCTGAATAGGGCATGCCTGAATCTCTCAATGCCCTGTGTTTGGTCACTCGCCCACGCATGCGCATGCGCCACATTTTAAAAGAACTCTGTTTCAAATGGTTTCGCATAATCCACACCACGTCTGACTCACTGACGCCAAAGTGGGACTGAATGGTTTCAAACGTGGTTCTGTCTTCCCAAGCCCGCTGAATGATCATGGACAGATCTCCGGGTGAAAGATGGGCAAATTTCGATGGTTTAGCCCCCATTTTTCAAATCACCGTATGCCATTGAAAAACTGAATTGGCGGCCTTAGGAAGCAGAGGCATCGAGAGTGGTTTCATCCGAAAGCGGCCTGCGGTTCCCTCCAATGGGGAAGGATCTTGTGGTTCTGAATTCACAAAATCGGCCAATGTTGAAGCCTCTAACTCAGAACGAATGACCGCCTGCAAACCAAGTTCATAGGCGCTTGGCGCAAGGTTGGGGTTTTCTGGATCTGCGGGATCTAACTGAAGTGTCTTTTCAAACAGTTGGGCAACTTTCCATACAGAGATGTCACAAGCACGTCCTTGAATATGGTAACCCCCACCAGGACCTTTCGAAGCCGCAACGATTCCGCTTTGCTTGAGGGTCTTCAATAGGTACTCCAGGTACGAAACGGAAATTTCTAGACGAGAAGACATCTCTTCGGTGGTGATGTTGCGATGGTTAGCGTTTCTCGCAAGAAATACACTCACCTCGATCGCACTGATGGTTTTATTGGAAATCACATAAATCTCTTTAATTGAGTAGTATTTACGTGTATTTTCTTCAATAAAACAGGTTTCCCGCACGGAAAGCAAATTTTAATTGCATAATACCCACTCAAAACCTACTCAAATTGAAATTTTGCCAACTACCAATATGTACCCAACCCAGTCTTACCGAATTGGCGCTGTCTCGCAAACCACCGGTATTCCTGTTTCAACACTTCGCATTTGGGAAAAGCGGTACCAAGCTTTTAGTCCGATTAAATCGCCGGGCAATCACCGAATATTTAACGAAAGTGACATCTCCAAAGCGCTTCTTCTCAAACAACTATCCCAGCAAGGGCATGCCATCAGCTCGATTGCTGGAATGAATGTGGATCAATTGCGTCGGATCGGCAACCAGTCGATTCACCCCAAAGCCCTACTTCAAAAAAACAACAGAGACGAAAATACGGTCACTTTCGTAGCCGTGGTGGGTCAGAGTATGGCCAATCGCATTGAGTCAAAACAATTCAAACGGCTTATTCAGGACAACCCGTTGAAGGTGAGCCATGTGTTTCAAAACATAGAAGATACGCTGAGCATCGACATCCCTAGTCAACCCAGCGTCTTGCTTGTTAAAGTGAACTCGCTTCAACCCCAAATACAAAACACACTTCAAGAACTAAAGAAAAAACACGTCTTTGAGCAAACGATCGTGGTCTACAACTTTGCCACTGAAGCGATGGTCCAGGCATTGAAGTGGGCAGGGATAGTGGTTCGCCGTGAGCCTATCGCCGACACAGAACTGGCCGATCTTCTGCAGTCGGTTTTATTCGTTGATTCCACACGCGCCCAAGAATTTGGTACAGGCGGCTCCATCATTACAGCGCGTAAATTTTCAGAAAGTACGCTCAGCCGCGTTGCCTCCATTTCTACCAATGTACTTTGTGAATGCCCCAGACATGTCGCAGAACTCATTTCGCAGTTGGCAAGTTTTGAGGAGTACAGCCAAGAGTGCTTGAACAAGAGCCCAGAAGATGCGCACCTCCATTCCTATCTTCAATCCATTTCTGGGTCTGCACGGTGTTTGTTTGAAAATGCCTTAGAAAAAATTGCGACGCATGAAGGCATTGACCTCAGCGAAAGGTCTGCATGAGCGCGAATCTATCTGGCAGCCACGATCTGAACGTTCTGGGTACGCCTCTGATCGCTTGCTCGTATGACCCGTTAACGGGCTATTACCGCAATGGTTGCTGTACAACAGATGCGCAGGACCAAGGCAGCCATGTGATCTGCGCCATCGTCACTCAAGAATTCTTGGATTTTTCTAGTTCTCGTGGAAACGACCTCCTGACACCACGCCCAGCGTATCGCTTTTCAGGCTTAAAGCCTGGAGATCGGTGGTGCCTGTGCGCTAGGCGCTGGCTCGAAGCGTTTGATGCCGGCGTAGCGCCGGCGGTCGTTTTGGTGTCAACCCATGCCAAGGCCCTCGCCTTTGTATCGCTAGATCAACTGAAATCATGCGCACATGCGCCTTTGCAATAAATGGCAAACCTAAGCAGTGGTCCTTCTTTCAAAGGAAATAAGAAACACCTTCCGACCAAGCCGTGTAAGCAATGCGGGCGGGATATGACCTGGCGC
>CANJNX010000226.1 GCA_947475495.1 Comamonadaceae bacterium
ACCTGATTTTTCTGGTTGAGTAGGATGATGCCGACGTTGGGCCGAAAGCCGTCCCGGTCAAGCATAATCAAACCCCAATTTTTAAACTTCGCCCATTATGCACGGCACCTGCCGTGCGTGGGGCATCTTCACTGCACTGTTGACCAAGAGCCCCTATGAAAGCATCGCAATTTCTCATCTCCACCCTTAAAGAAGCGCCCGCTGATGCTGAGGTTGCCAGCCACAAGTTAATGATGCGTGCGGGCATGGTTAAAAAATTGGGCGCTGGGATTTACAGCTACATGCCCATGGGTTTGCGCGTAATCCGTAAAGTGGAGGCGATTGTGCGTGAGGAGATGAACCGTGCTGGCGCAGTAGAAATCAGCATGCCGGTGATTCAACCTGCAGAGCTGTGGCAAGAGACGGGGCGCTTTGAAAAAATGGGGCCTGAGTTATTGCGTATCAAAGACCGCCACGAGCGTGACTATGTGGTGCAACCCACCAGCGAAGAGGTGGTGACGGATATTGCCCGGCAAGAAATCAAAAGCTATAAACAGCTTCCCAAAAACCTGTACCAAATTCAAACCAAATTTCGCGACGAACGCCGCCCCCGCTTTGGCCTGATGCGCGGGCGTGAGTTCACGATGAAAGACGCCTACAGTTTTGACCGCGACCCTGCTGCTGCCAAAGCCAGTTATGAAGTGATGGCGCAGGCGTATCGAAAAATCTTCGATCGCTTTGGCCTGACCTACCGAGCAGTCGCCGCCGACAGCGGCGCCATTGGTGGCGATCTCAGTGAAGAGTTCCAAGTCATTGCTGCCACCGGGGAAGATGCCATTGTGTATTCCACCGAAGGCCACTATGCGGCCAACATGGAAAAGGCCGAAGCGGCGGCCCCAGCAACAGTCCGCCCTGTGCCAAAACTTGCCATGGAAAAACTAGCAACGCCAGGAAAAAGCACCTGCGCCGCCGTTGCCGAAATGATGGGACTGCCTTTAAAGGCGACGATTAAATCCTTGGTGCTCGCCACTGATGAGATCGACGAAACAGGAAAAGTGGCCAAGACCCAGGTGTGGCTTTTGCTACTGCGTGGTGACCATGAGATGAATGAAGTCAAAGTCGGTAAATTGCCGGGCTTGGCAGGGTTTCGCTTTGCAAGCATCCCGGAAATTGAAACGCACTTTGGCTGTAAACCCGGCTACCTCGGCCCCATCGGCTTACTTCAGCCCGTGCGCATGGTAGTCGACCGTGAAGTAGCGGTCATGGCTGACTGGATTTGCGGCGCCAACGTGGAAGATTTCCACATCACCGGCGTGAACTGGGGCCGCGACTTACCAGAGCCCGAGACAGTGGCAGATCTTCGCAATGTGGTCGCTGGCGACCCCGCTCCTGGCGGCCAGGGCGTTTTAGCCATTGAGCGCGGCATAGAAATTGGCCACATTTTTTACTTAGGAACCAAGTACAGCCAAGCCATGCAAGCGACGTTTTTGGATGTCAACGGTAAACCGCAGTTCATGGAAATGGGCTGCTACGGAATCGGAATTACCCGTTTGCCAGCCGCAGCGATTGAGCAAAACCACGATGAACGCGGCATTATTTGGCCTGATGCTTTGGCGCCTTTTACAGTCGTCCTGTGTCCGATCAGCCCAGACCGGTTCGCTGACGTCAAAACTGCAGCTGAGAACTTGTACGCCGAGTTCATTGCCTTGGGCGTGGATGTGATCTTGGACGACCGAGGTGAACGCCCAGGGGCCATGTTCGCCGACTGGGAGCTTATTGGTGTTCCCCATCGCATTACTTTGGGTGACCGTGGCATCAAAGAAGGATTGGTCGAATACCAGCACCGCCGCGATAGCGCCGCAACCAGCATCGCTTTGGGCGAGGTGGTGGCCTTGGTTCGCGCGCGCTTAAAGGCCTAAGGCAATCGCTGTGTTGCAGACGGGAGTGACCCGGCGCAATGGGCTCCAAAAAATAGGCGCTGGGTTGGCATTGCTGGCTTGGGCGCACGACGTCTTGGCGGGCAGCCAGTTGGAAGAGCCCTTGAGCGATGCAGTCCGCAGCGCTTTGAGCGCAGCGCTTCGCGCAGGCCCTCCGCCCATTCCTGAATTTGCCTATCCCAGCGACCAGCAGCGTTATCAACGCTGGCTAGAGGCCATGCAAGCCCGCTTAGTCAAAAAATTCCCGCGGGCCCAGGGCCGGCAAGAATTTTTGCAAACGGTTTGGTATGAAAGCCAACGCGCAGGCTTGGATGTGGCATTGGTTCTGGGGGTGATTCAGGTGGAAAGCAATTTCCGAAAATTCGCCGTCAGCCGCGCTGGCGCACTGGGTTACATGCAGGTCATGCCGTTTTGGGTGCGTGAACTATCGGGGGCCGACCCCAGCGTGTTGTTTCATCTGCAAACCAATGTGCGCTTTGGCTGCGTGATTCTGCGCCACTACCTGGACCGCGAGCAAGGTGATTGGGTGTTGGCGCTGGGGCGTTACAACGGATCACGGGGCAAGTTGCCTTATCCCCAAGCAGTGCTGACTGCCCAGCGCCAATGGAAGTAGCAGTAAAGCTTAGGCGGGCTTGGTGCCCAAGGCTTGCAGCAATTCACCGGACTCATACATCTCCATCATGATGTCTGAGCCGCCAATGAATTCGCCTTTGACATACAACTGAGGAATCGTCGGCCAGTTGCTGTATTCCTTGATGCCTTGGCGGATGCCGTCGTCTTCAAGCACGTTGACGGTTTTGATGGCTTTGGCGTCGACTCCGCAGGCTTTAAGAATTTGGATGGCGCGGCCTGAAAAGCCACATTGGGGAAAGCTGGCATTGCCTTTCATGAACAAAAGTACCTCGTTGGATTTGACGAGGGTATCAATGCGTTGCTGTGCGTCGCTCATGGCGTGTCCTTTGGTACGGTAGATTCTAAAAGTACCCAATTATTTCACTTCTTCGCAACTATCTCAGCGTTTTCTGCATCATCTGTGTGAAAGCGTGGGGTTTTTCAAGATAATCAAGTCCTTCTGATTCCATCTCACCCGCATAACCCCCATGAAAATCGCCAAAGACTCCGCTGTCACACTGCACTACAAAGTACGTAACGCTACAGGTAAAGTTCTCGAAGAGAGCAAAGAACCCATGGCTTATTTGCATGGCGGCTACGGCAACATTTTTCCCAAAGTGGAGGAGGCACTCTTGGGGAAAGAGGCCGGCTACCAAGCGACTTTAGAGCTCAGTGCAGCAGATGCCTTTGGCGAGCG
>CANJNX010000227.1 GCA_947475495.1 Comamonadaceae bacterium
ATTCGCAAGGTGATGCTGGTTTGCACATCGCACCGACACCACTTGTCTATCAATTTGGGAAATATGCGCTGGCGTCCTGGTTTGGAATTGCACTGCAATACGGCCTGACGCTGTGGTTGGCCCATGCCATGCATTACATGCTTGCCAACGTCATTGCCATCGTCGTGGCCAGTGTCAGCAACTTTGTTGCCAACGACCGCTGGACTTTTCGCAAACGATAATCCCAGGCCATGCCAACCGCACCTGCCTCGACTCCGAATTCTTCGCACACCTCGGTGTGGCCTTGGTTGGCATTGCTTGCCTTTGCAACCGGTCTCTACCTGTTTGGTTTAGGTGGCTCCTATGCTCCAACCAACGGCGATGAGATGGTCTACATCCATATCGCACGCCTTACCGCTGCTACCGGCGATTGGCTTCCACTCCAATCGGACATCGCTAATTTACGCAACACCAAACCTCCCTTGTTATTTTGGCAAGCCATGGTGGCGGGCGACTGGGGAAACCATTGGACGATTTTCGCCCTGCGGCTTCCGAGCGTTTTGTACTCATTTTTTACTGCAGGGCTCGTTGCCGCCTTAACCCACCGAATCGCCAAGAACTGGCGCACGGCGTGCCTGGCGGCCGTAGTCTATTTGGCGTTTTTTTCCACCTTTCGTTACGGCCGCGCCTACCTCACCTCCGGGCCTGAGACCTTCTGGCTGGCCTTACCCATGTTTTATTTACTTTGGAATGCACAAGACATCAGCAAGACGCCGGTGAGTTGGAAAACGTTTACGTGGTTTGGTTTAACCATGGGCATAGGCTTGCTCTATAAATCGTTTGCCCTTGTGGCACCTGCAGCGGCCACCCTGTGGTTTGTCTTGCTGTGGCTTGAGCCCACACTGCAATGGAAATCGGTGGCACGTACCACGTTGGGCGTAACTTGGAGCGCCTTGTTGGCCTTAGGTCTTTTTAGCCTTTGGTTTGTGATCGATCCGAACCCCAGTGCGGTCTGGCAAGAGTTTGTGGTGGCAGAAAATGCAGGAAAAATGTCAGGCACACAAGGGTATTGGCACGCTGCGCTCTTTGGAGACTATCCTCTTTGGACCCAAATGCTGGCTTACCCTGAAAACGCCGGCCTGATGTGGTTTGTCGTGATGGGTTTGGCATGGGCGGGGGTCCGCATAGGATTGAATAATAAAGTTCGCACCCCTTGGACGCCAGCCCAAGGCATTCTCCTGATTTGGCTTTTGATTTGGCTGATCATTTTTTCTATTCCTAGTCAACGCTCCGCCAGGTACGTGATTCCTGCGATGCCCGCCTTGGCCATGGTGCTAGCCCTGTATTGGGAGCGGATTGCGCGCTTTTGGTTTCTTATTACTTTGGTAATTTCTGCACTTGCCTTTGTTATGCTGGGTCGTATTTCCTGGGTGATGGCAGACATGGGCATCGGCTCGGGATGGGATCTCGGGACCACTTTGACACTCACCACAGCAGGTGTGTTGGCTACCATGACAGGACTTTTCAAATCCCCATGGAGCCGCAACAGCGCATTGTTTGCCTGTCTGTGCGTCTACGCCAGTTTCAGCGCCATGGTGGCCCCCTTAGACAGCCCAGCACAACAGTACAGCGACGCAGTCAAAGCGCAGCTCCAAGAAAAACGCATCGCCGTTCCCAATGGTTTTACCGGACAATATGAACGCTTTGGCTTTGTTTTTCCCGGCAACACCTTGGTTCCTTATGATGCCGAGGGCCGCAACACGGGGGCTTTGCATCCCGAAATGCCACCTGCTGAGCGCTTGGTGTTTTTGTTGGAAAACCATGACGCTGTTGTCTGGTTGGCAGAAGATGCGCAAAAAATTGAGGCAATCTGCGCAGCCCAATGCACAGTCCTTGGCCAGCGCTGGCATGTCAAAAGCCGCCACCGCGAAGGAGAAATTACCTGGTCCAACCTGTGGTATCCCGCTCAATGGCTTTTTGGTCGTGAATGGCTTGTCACACTCCAAAAATAATCAAGGTCTATTTAGCGCGCAATGCCAAACGCACTAAGTAAAAATGCAACACCAGCCAAAGCCACGGGTCCAGCAATGCGTCCCACACGTTGCCCGTAGGCACTCGCAAAAGCGCGAAGACAAGAACAGCCAACACGACCAAGCCACCAGCGCTTCTCAAGCCTGGCATTCCTTGGAAAATCCAAGGCATCAAGCCAACGACCACTGCAACCCCTGCGCTCCAAGGGGAAAAGCCCAACGCATAAACTTGTATGGGAATCAAAGCCAAGGTATCTAGCAACAAAAGCCAACCCAAGACGACGCCCAAGACCGCAAAAACCACATTGACACCACTGCGCTGGGTCTGGCGGGACTTCAAGGTCCATGCAGCAATCGGCCACTGGCTGTAAAGATGCTGCCCTGCCCACAGCACGGCAAGCACACTGGGCGTTTGAAAGGCCAACCCCAACCAATACACCGGGCCCCATAGGCCAGGAATACACGCGATTGCAGCCGCGGCCCACACCAAGCGTTGACGCACGACACCTTCACTGTGGGAAAGCAGGCTGTTCAATAGCGCCGCCAGTACGACGCCCCAGCCCACATGCATCGCCCACGGCAGCAGGGCAAGCGAAGGCAAGCTAGGCGCCCAAGCGGCCCATATGGCAGTCATGGCTTGTCCTTTGCGTTGGCTGCGCTTGGATTGGCATTGCTTACGCTGGCCTTTAGATCTAAGCGCTGCCAGGCAATGCGGCGTCGTTGGTCGGTGTAGCTTATCCAAAGGCTGTTGTTGGTTTGAACGATGGCAGGATATGAAAACTCTTGCCCTGGGGCTCCATCCTCAAGACGCAACAAGGTACTCCACTCCCGCCCTTGGGGCGAGCGACTTAGGGTTAATCGCTCGCGCGAATGCAGTGAGTCGTTATGCACCAACCAATGCTGCCCTTGGGATACAAGCGTTGCAATCGCAGAGTCCGGGTTATCTAACGCCAAGTCGGGTAAATCGGTCCAACTCTGCCCTGCATCCACCGTTTGGGCGGCAATGATTTTTCCGACATCGCGGTTGTCACGCATCAGTGCCAGCCACTGCGTGGCCGATTGGGCTAGCAAGGCGGGCTGCAAAGCGAACCGCTTATTGGAAATACGCACCATGCCAACAAAATTTCCATTGCCATCAAACCGAAGGGCAACGGGATACTTGAAACCCAACTCGAAATACGCGGGCAAGACCATGCCGCCATCGGCCAAAACAAG
>CANJNX010000228.1 GCA_947475495.1 Comamonadaceae bacterium
ACTGCCCGCGGCATGGCGGCCCCGCCGCCTCCGATATAGACCAAACTTGAAAGGTCAAACTTCTCAAAACGGGGGCTGGCCATGAGATCAATCACCATGGTCGGAATATTGGTCCAATGGGTCACTTTCCACTGCGAGATCAACGCGCCTGCAAGCTCCCGGTCCCAGCGTGGCATCAAAACCATGGTGGCTGCGCAACTGATGTTGGTGTGCATCAAGCTCACCATTCCAGTGATATGAAACATCGGCACCACCATCAAGGTGACGTTTTGCATGCTGCCATTGCCCCACATGGCGCTCGCCAAGGCGTTGTGCATGATGCTGGAATGCAAATGCATACAGCCCTTGGGCAAACCGGTCGTGCCGCTCGTATAAGGCAAAACCGCCAGGTCGTTGGAACCTACGTCAAGGGTAGGTACAGGGGCTTGGCATAGCATTGCCTCAGACCACGTGTGAACCTGCCCGCCTTGCAAATCTGGCAAGGGATTGCGGGTTAACAGCCAGTCGGCCCAGGCCGCAGGCGGTGGGTCGTCGCCCTGTTGTGGATCAAAGCCATCGGTGAAGTGCGTGACGATGAGAAGGCGCAATCGCACATCCGGAGCCAATGCATCACTGGCTTGGCTTAATTCTTGCGCCAAATCGGATGTGGTGATGGCCACTTTCGCATCGGGGTCGGTGATGTAGTGTTTTAGCTCCTCTGCCCGGTTCATCGGGTTGACCGGAACCACCACGGCATTGGCACGCAAGATACCAAAGTGCGCAATCACCAACTGCGGGCAATTTTGCATATGGAGCACCACCCGATCTCCTTTTTGAACCCCCAATGCACCCAAATAGGCTGCAAACCGTTCGGCCTGGGTGCGCAACTGCCCGAAGGTAGTGCGCCTTCCAAAAAATACCAGGGCGGATTTATCCGGGTAACGCCGGGCGCTGGTTTCGAGGTTGTCCCACAAGGAAGTTGTTGGCACCGTGATCTGGCGTGGCAAGCGACTGGGCCAAAAGCGGTAATGCGCGGGTTGCTCAGAATCGGGAATGGGCATGGTGGAAGCAAATAGTGTGGCTCGAACCAATGCTAGCGCGTAAAAACCCGAGATTCATATGATTATTCATTTTTAGCATAAAGTCCGAGCGTAAACCCCGATAATCCGGTTCAAGCAGATGCATTACAGTACTGCTAGTTGCCATTGGGCATCCTACATATCCCTTCTAACATTGGAGTATTCATTATGAAAATTAGCCAAGTCAAAACCGCTGCCGCAATGGTTGCTGTTCTAGGAGCCGTACTCGCCGCTCCGGCACACGCTGGTAAAACCCTTGACGGCATCAAAGCCCGCGGCCAAGTGATTTGCGGCGTCAATACTGGCTTGGCTGGTTTTGGTGCAGCCGATTCCAGCGGTAAGTGGTCTGGTATGGACGTGGACATGTGCCGCGCCATGGCTGCTGCTGTGTTGGGCGACGGAGAAAAAGTGAAATACGTCCCCCTCAATGCGCAACAACGTTTTGCTGCATTGCAGTCCGGTGAAATCGACGTTCTCGCGCGCAACACTACGTTCAGCTTGACACGTGACGCATCGCTTGGACTGCACATGACAGCAGTGACCTATTACGATGGCCAAGGTTTTATGGTCCCTGTCAAAAGCAAGATTAAGAGCGCTAAACAACTCAAAGGCCAAACCGTTTGCGTTCAATCTGGAACAACGACCGAGAAAAACTTGACCGACTTCTCCAAAGCGTCCGCTTTGAACATCAAACCCATCGTATTTGAAAAATTAGAAGCCGCTGAAGGCGCCTACTTTGCAGGCCGTTGCGTGTCTTACACCACAGACGCGTCTGGCTTGGCATCGACCCGCAACAAGGTCGCTAAAAACCCCGCAGAGCATGTGATTCTTCCTGACCTGATTTCTAAAGAACCCCTCGGACCGATGGTTCGCCGCGGTGATGACGAGTGGTTTGCGATTGTGAAATGGGTGGTTTACGGCTTGTTAGAAGCTGAAGAATATGGAATTACCCAGGCCAATGTCGACGATCTCAAAGCCACAAGCAAAGACCCCATCATTGGTCGCATCTTGGGCGCTACAGAGGACTCCGGCAAACTCTTGGGCTTGGACAAAGAGTGGATGGCGCGCGCTGTGAAAACCACAGGCAACTACGGTGAAATTTTTGAACGTAATGTCGGTCCAAAATCGCCCATCATGTTGCCACGTGGTTTGAACAACCTGTGGAACAAAGGCGGAATTCAGTACGCTCCCCCGATTCGTTAATTGAATCCTGCGAGGCGCATTCAAAGCGCGCTTCGCATTCAAGGGCAGACGCACTTCATGGGGTCTGCCCTTTTTTAATTGTTGAACTGCAAACTTCATTTTTCTTATGGCAACTCCCAAGGCACCCCCTCCACGCGCTTGGTCCTGGCGCAGTCAAGCTTTTCGCGGGCTGATGTACCAAGTCATTACCATTGCCATCATCGTTGGGGTGGTGAGCTGGTTGGTCCACAACACGGTTGTCAATATGCGCATCCGTGGAATCCAAAGCGGATTTGATTTTTTATTAGGCAGCGCCGGCTTTGATATCGGCGAGAGCCTGATTGCCTTTGACTCAGGCGAGGCCTATTGGCGTGCCTACTTGGTCGGCTTTACCAACACCCTGCGGGTTGCTGTATTGGGCATTATTTTGACGACCTTCTTGGGAACGCTCATTGGAGTGGGAAGGTTCTCCCGAAACGCCCTGATTCGCGGTCTTTGCCAAGCCTATGTTGAATTTTTCCGAAATATTCCAGTGCTCCTGCAGCTGCTCATGTGGTACTTGATGTTTACCGAGGTGCTTCCCGCTTCCTCGGAGCCTTTGGTTCTCGGTCCGATGTTTTTAAGCAAAGGGGGCTTGAATTACCCGATACCGGTGTGGGCAACGGGCCATGCGGTGGCGGCTTGGGGCCTATTCATCGGCTTAGTCTTGGCTTGGCTTTACCGCCGCCATGCACAAAAAACTTTTGAACAAACCGGTCTTGCTAAAAGCATGTTTTGGGCACCTTTGCTTATCGTTGTGGCTTGTGGTGTTGTGGGATGGCTTTTGGGCGGTGCGCCGACTGCCTTGGATAGGCCGATCCAGGGCGAGTTCGCTATTGAAAATGGCGGCGCCTTAACGCCAGAGTTTTTATCCGTCCTTTTGGGATTGACGGTATATACGGCCGCATTCGTGGCAGAG
>CANJNX010000229.1 GCA_947475495.1 Comamonadaceae bacterium
CCTGTACGGTGCGATCGATGCATCGGGCTTCTATTCCAACCCCGTAGCACTTGCATGCCGTTCACGGATGAATGTGCCCTTCTTTTTGCATGATGCTTCCTTGAACGACGCATTTTTAAACGGCGCCCAATCAGCCGGTTTGTTACAACTCAAAGGGCATAAGTCGGTAGGCGGCATGCGGGCCAGTATCTATAACGCCCTTCCCATCGAAGGCGTTCATGCCTTGGTGCAATATATGCAAGAATTTGAGCGTACCCACGGCTAAGGCAATTTCCTATGGCAAAAACACTTCTCGAACTTCGCGTTCAAATCGATGCAGTTGACCAAGAATTGCTGCAACTGCTCAATCGCAGGGCCGCCTTGGCACACGAGGTGGGCGAAATCAAAAAAGGCGAAGGCTCCGTCGTCTTTCGTCCTGAACGCGAAGCGCAAGTAATTGGCGCCTTGCAAAAGGCAAACAGCGGAGACCTTAAAGACAGCAGCGTGGCCTTTATTTGGCGAGAAATTATGTCTGCCTGCCGCGCTTTGGAAGCGCCCCAGCGCGTTGCCTATTTAGGTCCTGCGGGAACCTTTAGTGAAGAAGCAGCCTTGCGCTTCTTTGGTTCGAGCATTCAGCACATCCCTTGCAATCATTTTGATGATGTCTTTCATGCGGCCAGCGCAGGTTCGGCCGAATTTGGTGTCGTTCCGGTAGAAAACAGCACTGAGGGGGTAGTGACCCGTTCTTTGGATTTGTTGCTCCACTCGCCCCTGCATATTGTGGGAGAAATCAGCCTGTTGGTGCGCCACCACTTGCTACGCAACCATGACGCACTCGATGGCATCGAAGTGGTTTTAGCCCACCCACAGGCCTTGGCACAGTGCCAGCAATGGCTGAACACCCACTTGCCCCAAGTGGAGCGGCGCGCGGTTTCCAGTAATGCCGAAGGCGCGCGCTTGGCTGCCACCAACCCGGCTTGGGCTGCCATTGCCAGCGAACGTGCGGGTTCAGAATTTGGCCTTCACATTGCTTCACGCGCCATACAAGACGATGCCTTTAACCGCACCCGCTTTGTGGTGGTGTGCCTGCCCAGCACCCTGCCCGCCCCCGAGGCCAGTGGCCGCGACTGCACCAGCTTGGTCGTCTCTGTTCCCAACCGACCAGGCGCGGTGCACGATATGTTGGTGCCTTTAAAGCTCCATGGTGTGTCGATGACGCGCTTTGAATCGCGCCCTGCCCGCTCAGGACAGTGGGAGTATTTTTTCTATATCGACCTGAATGGTCATCCGTCACAGCCGCATGTCAAAGCCGCTTTACAGGATCTACAAGCCCTGTGTGCTTTTTACAAAGTTTTGGGGACCTACCCCATGGCCGATTAAAGCGAATCTTGGCCTATGTTTGAACAATTGGGTTTGGTTGGCTGCGGTTTGATGGGCGGGTCTTTTGCCTTGGCGCTTAAGCGTGCTGGTTTGGTCAAAAAAGTGGTGGGCTTTAGCCCATCGCAATCAACTACATCGCGCGCCTTGCACATGGGCGTGATTGACCAGGTAGCCACTTCAGCGTCACACGCAGCCTCCGGCTCTGACTTGGTGTTGGTTGCGGTCCCAGTGTCAGTAACACAGTCGAGCTTTCAAGCCATCGCTCAGGAATTAAGCAACAACTGCCTGGTAATGGATGTCGGTTCCACCAAAAGCGATGTACTTTTAGCAGCCAAAGCAGCCTTGGGTGACAAGCTAGCGCAATTCGTTCCCGCCCACCCGATTACAGGCAAGGAAGTCTCTGGCGTTGAACACGCTGACCCGAATCTCTATACCGGGTGCCAAGTGATTCTGACCCCCACAGAACGCACCAATGCCACCTTACACAAGCAAGCCACTGCGGTGTGGCAGGCCTTGGGCTGCAAGGTCCGGCAGATGACGGCAGCCGACCACGACGCAGCCTTTGCTGCTGTCAGCCACCTCCCCCATTTGTTGGCATTTGCCTTCATGCAAAGCATTGCTAGCCAAAAACAAAGCGCTGCGTTTTTAGACTTGGCTGGCCCCGGCTTTCGTGACTTCACGCGCATCGCCGCTGGAGACCCCAAAGTTTGGCGTGCTATTTTCTTAGCCAACGCCACTGAAGTTCTTGCCCAATCCCAGAACTTTCGATCCAGCCTAGAGGCTTTGGAGCGCGCCGTTTTAGAGGGCGACTCTGCTGCGATTGAGACCCTGATTTCACAAGCCAGCCAGCTTCGCTCACAGTGGACTTTGAACGGATCTTCATCAAAATAATGTTTTCAACCGCTTTTCTTGACATCCCCGCGCTGCAGACCGCGTCAGGAACCGTCACACTGCCCGGCTCCAAAAGTATTTCCAACCGCGTTTTGTTGCTCGCCGCCTTGTGCGAAGGTGTCACGACCTTGCACGACGTACTTGACTCGGATGACACCCGCGTGATGCTGGCGGCTTTGGAAGCACTGGGTTGCACCATTGAATCGCAAGGACAAACGTTCAAAGTGCACGGCCTGGCTGGGCAGATAAGTAGCCAGCCTTTGCCATTGTTTTTAGGCAATGCGGGCACCGCAATGCGGCCCTTAACGGCGGCACTGGCCGTTCTTGGCGGTGATTTTGAGCTCAGCGGCGTTCCTCGGATGCACGAGCGCCCCATTGGCGATTTGGTGGACGCCTTGCGCCAGCTCGGCTGCTCCATTGACTATGTGGGCAACGCAGGATTTCCCCCCCTGCGCATTGGCAAACCCGATTTGCAACTGTCCCAAGCGATACAAGTCAGAGGCGATGTCTCAAGCCAATTTTTAACCGCCTTGTTGATGGCGCTGCCTTTGGTGGCAAAACAGGACATCGTTATTGAAGTGGTGGGGGAACTGATTTCACGGCCCTACATTGAAATCACCCTGCAACTGCTATCGCGCTTTGGGGTGGAAGTACAGCGCCATGGATGGCAGCGGTTCACGATCCCTGCCGGGGCAAAACTGCGCTCCCCGGGCGATGTGTATGTCGAGGCCGATGCCTCGTCTGCAAGCTACTTTGTTGCGCTTGGCGCAATCGCCCAAAGCACCAATGAACAGCAAGGCATTCGGATTCAGGGGGTAGGTGCCCACTCCATCCAAGGTGATATCAGATTCATTGAAGCGGCCCAAGCCATGGGTGCCCATGTTGAAAGCGGTCCCAATTACTTGCACGTCTCACGTGGCGCTTGGCCACTCCAAGCGA
>CANJNX010000230.1 GCA_947475495.1 Comamonadaceae bacterium
AAACAATAAACACCAAATGCGGCATGCCAGGGACCAAGCCCAAGATCGCCATGATGCAAGAAGTTACAAACAAAGCCGATGGGTTGCCTAATTGGGTTCCGGCCTGCTCGCTCATAGACTCGGAGGTTGTCACACGGGTCACCACAATCGCAGTGGCCAAGGAGAGCAACAGGGCTGGAATTTGAGCGACCAAGCCGTCGCCAATGGTCAACAAGGTATAAATACGACCGGCTTCGCTGAGGGACAAACCGTGTTGGCCAATGCCAATAGCCAGACCACCGAACAAATTAATCAGCAAAATCAGCAAGGCCGCGATCGCGTCGCCGCTGACAAATTTAGACGCACCGTCCATGGAGCCGAAGAAGTCCGACTCTTGGGACAATTCAGCGCGGCGCTTGCGGGCCGTGTCTTGGTCAATCACGCCTGCATTCAAATCGGCATCAATCGCCATTTGCTTACCGGGCATCGCATCCAAGGTGAATCGGGCGTTGACCTCTGAGACGCGTCCTGCGCCCTTGGTGACCACAAAGAAGTTCACGATCATCAAAATCGCAAAAATGATAAAACCAACGACGTAGTTGCCGCCAATGACAAACTCGCCAAAGGCCGCAACGACTTTTCCTGCGGCATCATGGCCTTCATGACCGCTCACCAAAATTACCCGGGCAGACGCCACATTGAGCGCCAAGCGCAGCATGGTGGCGAACAACAAGACTGAAGGGAACGAGGAAAACTCGAGGGGCTTGCGCACTTTGATGGCGATCATGATGATCAGCACACTCGCGGCAATATTGAAGGTAAACAAAATATCCAAGAGCATGGGGTGCAGCGGAATGACCAACATACCCATGATCAACAAGACCAAAGCAGGAATGCTCAGGTCATTGAAGTTGAACTTGGTTAAGTTTTGTCGAATCGTCGACAGGGTCAGCGTGCTCATGGTCAGGTTTATGCCAATTACGTGGGTTTAAAGTGAAAAATGAAGAAGAAGGGCTTGCATAAAGAGGCTTGAAAGCAATCTCCATGCCACTCGTATCAGACCGTTGGACTGAAATGGGGGGGGGATTGGGGCAAAGCGGCAAAACCTGTCCAGTCACGCTTCTTGCATTGCATTGGGCATGGCCGCAACCCGTGGCTCTTTCTAGGATGCTTTATCCCATGGACGCGAATTTGAGTTTTTTAACGACCCCAACGGCTTCTCCCGCGGTAAATGGGGCGATGCCGGCTGCTGTTTCGGGCGATGCCCCAACGGGCAGCAACAGTTTTGCCGAGGTTTTGACCGGGGAAATGTTCAAAGCCCAACGGCAAGCGGTTGCCGCCCCGACGCTCGATACCCTGGGCTTGCAGGTGCTGCCTTTGGGTAGCAGCCTCAATATCATTACCAGCGACGCCCCCTTGCCCGATCTGGCCAGCTTGGCCGTTTTTGCCCGCTCGCAAGGTTTAGACGAAGCGGCGGTTCAGGCGCTTTTTGGCCTTCCCCCCGCCAGCGAAACGGCGATCAAACCCAGCGCAGTGAGCTTGTCCGACCTGGAGCAACTCCTGAGCAATGGCCCCGCGACCACTGGATTGGCCCTACGGCCTCACCCGACAGACCCCCTACCCGCGCTTCAAACGGGCATGCCTGTTACCGACCCCTTGGCCTTGGCCCAAGCCAGTGCTACTTTGGTATCCCTTCAAATAGGAAGCCCAGGGCTGACATCCGTGACATCGGCCACGACCCCAACCCAGACCCCAACTGCGGCTGCGACAACTGTGGTTTCAACCGTGGCTTCAGGACTTCCCCCCCCAACGAGCGGACTTCCCGGAACTGGCGCCTCCCCAGCCGCAATCCCTATTGCAAGCACCGCTGCAGCCTTAATGGCGATGGGCGCGACGGAGAAACTCATGCCGCTTCAGGCGAAGGCCTGGATCCAAGCCGCACCGCCTGCGCCCACAGTTTCAGCCGTGGCTGCGGTCGCTGCGAGCACCGCACTGGGTTCTGCCGAATCCACAATGCAAAATGCCTTGCGTATGACCCTGAGCCCTGCCGACCAAGACATTACCAAGCGATTGGCGCAAATGTCAGGCAACAACCAACAAAGCAGCTGGGCCGCCTTGGTCGCAGCCAGCGCCTTGCATTCCGACGAGCGCACCACAGGGGCCGTTTGGGAAACCTTGCAACTCGACGTTCCAGAAGGCTTGGATTTGGAGGCAACAATGAATACCCCCACAAACGCCCAGGCAGAAACCCCTGCGGCTAATGCGCCCCTTGCCAGTGGCGCCACCCCCACCGGAGCCACTTTAAAAGGCGAGGCCCCCAACCCCCAGGCCTTGGCCGAACAACGGGCTGCGCAATACCAACAATTGGCCGATAAACTAGGCGAAGCGGTCGCACAACGGCTGATGGGGCAAATTGAACGCGGACAATGGAAAATGCAGATGCGGATGCAGCCTGGAAGTTTGGGGCAAATCCATATTGAACTCGATATGCACGCTGGTGGTTTAGATGCTTTGTTTAGTACAGACAACAACGTGACGCGCGAGTTGCTAGCCCAAGGGTCTGCAAAATTGAAGGACACGCTATCTCAATCCGGCATGGAAGTTGCTTCCGTATGGGTAAATGGAGATGGAAGCCGGAAATCTGGCGGAAATCCGACACCTGGACGCAGCCCCAAGGATGCGCCGGGAGAAGCAGTTCGCGCAATAGAGCCTGAGAAAACCGTTGAAGCAGCGGCGAGAGCCGATTCAAGCTTAAGCACAGGATTGAACGTACTGGCCTGAGCCAGTGCCCGAAAAACGATTGATATTGAAGCAAGTGAAAGAGGTACACCATGTCTGATGCAGCAGCCGTCCCCGAAGAAGTCGAAGCCAAGCCCAAAAAGCCCATCGTCAAGATTATTCTTGCCGTATTGGCGTTGGTCTTGCTTGTCTCTGGAACCATGGTGGGCACCTTGTTTATCACCGGATTTTTCAACAAACCAGCACCTTCAGCCGATGCCATGATTGCCGAAGGCGGCGACGGGCATGGTGAAAAACCTGCGGGTGACGGCCACGGAGAGAAAAAAGCCGAAGGTGGTCATGGAGCCCCAGCAGATGCCCATGGCGGCGGCAAAGAGGATGGCAAAAATCCGAACGGCCCACCCAAGCTGAATAAAAAATCCCCCGACAGTCCCCGCTTTGATTACACCTACCACCAGTTGGACCGTGA
>CANJNX010000231.1 GCA_947475495.1 Comamonadaceae bacterium
CGCTACCGTCCAACCCGCCAGACCCGCGCCCACAATAACCAGAGGATGAGAGGTAGCGCTCATGCTCAAATTTCCACGATTTCAAAATCAGCTTTGGCAACGCCACAGTCTGGGCAGGCCCAGCTTTCAGGCACTGCGGCCCACAGGGTTCCCGCGGCAATCCCATCTTCGGGGCGGCCAGCGGCCTCGTCGTAAACAAAGCCACACACCACACATATATATGTTTTCATTTTTTAGTTCTTTCTAAATTCACTGCTTCAACGCATCAATGGGCCAACACGGTATCGAGTACCGATTGGTAATGTTTGGCATGGCGCTCTTCGACTTTCGCCAATGCCGCAAAACGCTTTTGGGCTTTTTCTAGCGTCACTCGAAATTGCGCTGCGTGCACCTTGGATTCTTCGATTTGTTCATCCATTTCAGCGACCGCTGCTGCATTGCCTTCTTGTTCAGCCGTTTTACGAAAGCCTGGGTACATCTCGGTGTACTCATAGGTTTCGCCGTCAATGGCGATTTGCAGTGCCTTGGCCGGTGTCATCGTGGCCTTGGGGTAGAGCAAATCCAAATGGCCAAAGGCGTGCATGACTTCTTGGTCGGCCGTTTCTTCAAAAGTCCGCGCGGTGAGTTCATCGCCCATTTCGCGGGCTAATTTAGCAAAGTAGCGGTACTTGATATGCGCCATCGACTCGCCTGCAAAAGCAGACTCGAGGTTGGCAAGGGTTTTGATTTCGGGGCGCGTTGCGTGTTGCATTTTTAGATTCCTTCAGATTGACACAAAGCCAATAGACGGTTTTCTATCGGCATGGCGTGAATCATAGGTTTAATCTATTAATTTAGCCAATTGATAATGGCTAATTGATTGATAGCGGCTATCAGCAAGTGTTCTAGGCCCGCATCAATGCCTCAATTGCATCCATCTCCACCGGAACACCGCGGCTGATGAGTTCGCAACCGGTGTCGGTAACGATCGCATCGTCTTCAATGCGGATGCCGATGTGGTGAAACTGCTCAGGAACACCGGGCGCAGGGCGAACATAAATGCCAGGCTCAATGGTCAACACCATGCCGGAGCGCAACACGCGCGCGGGGCGACTGACAATTTTCTCCCCCGTGAGCGCGTCCAAACGCGTGGATGCCTTGCCAATTTCGCTGGGCTCGGTGTAGGCGCCACAGTCGTGCACATCCATGCCCAACCAATGGCCGGTGCGGTGCATGTAAAACTGAAAGTACGCGCGTTTTTCTATCACGTCGTGCAGATTGCCTACCTTGTTTTTATCCAACAGGCCCAGGTCCAACATGCCTTGCGCCAATACCTTAACGGTGGCGTCATGGGGATCGGTAAACCGCGCGCCCGCGCGGGTGGCTGCAATGGCCGCTTTTTGTGAGTCCAACACCAGCTCGTAGAGAGAGCGCTGCGGTCCGCTAAACACACCGTTGGCCGGGAAAGTGCGCGTGATATCCGAGGCGTAGCCATCGAGTTCGCAACCTGCATCAATCAAGACCAGTTCTCCGTTGCGCACCGCGCCCGCATCAGCGCGGTAGTGCAAGACGCAGGCATTGGCACCTGCCGCCACAATCGATCCATACGCGGGGCACTGCGATCCGTGCAAGCGAAACTCATGCAACAACTCGGCATCCAAATGGTATTCCCGCACCGCTTTGCCTTCGCGCAACATCCGCGCACTTAGTTGCATGGCACGAATATGCGCGCCCGCACTGATCGCCCCTGCGCGGCGCATGGTGTCTTGCTCATACGCATCTTTGATCAAACGCATTTCATCCAAAGGCACGCACACATCACGCTGCGCTGCGGGACAGAGCGCGCCATAGCGCACCCGGTCGCGCAAGGGCTGCAGCCATGCCGTGATGCGCGCATCCAAGCCCTTGTGGGTGGCAAAGGGATACCACACCGCGTCGCAGCCATCGAGCAATTGCGCCATGCGTGCGTCCATTTCAGTCACCGAATAGGCCTCGTCCACGCCCAAGGCGCTCGGCGCGGCGTCCGGACCTAAGCGGTAGCCGTCCCAAATTTCGCGCTCGGTGTCTTTGGGCTGGCAAAACAAGATTGTCTTTCCCGTGCCAGTAATCACCAACCAAGCCTTGGGCTCGGTAAAGCCGCTGAGGTACTGAAAGTAACTGTCAAAGCGGTATAAAAAATCGGCGTCGCGGTTGCGTTGTTGTTCTGGCGCTGTGGGCAGGACGGCAATACCCTTGGGGCCCAGTTGCGCGGCCAACGTGGCGCGGCGTGCGGCGTAGACCTTTGTGGGTGCAAACGGCGTAAATGCGTGCGGCAATAAAGAGGGTTTCATACGAATGTCTTTCAAGATTGGAGTTGGCGCAAGCGCTCAGGCGTTCCCACATCGGTCCAGCGCCCAGTGTAAAGCTGGGCACTCACCTGGCCTTGGTCCATCGCGCGTCGCAGCAAGGGGGCCAATGCGGCCTTGGCACCCAAGGGGTTGCCCAAGGGGATGTCACACCACGGCTGCAAAAACAAGGCTTTGCTAAACAGGCCAATGGTGCTGTAGGTGTAGCGGGGCAGGGACGTGTCCTGATTCAAATTCAAGGCCAAGTGGCTTGGCTCTCCTGCGCCTGGCAGCGCTTGCAAACCAAAATCGCCCAAGGGGTTGTGCTCTGGATTGGGCACCAACCACAGGTGGGCCAGGCGACCGCTGTCTGCAAAGCGCTTGGCGGAGTTGTTATCAAACGCAAAGTCAGGCACATAGACATCACCGGCCACCAGCCAAAAAATCCCCGGGTCATTGTTTGCACCATCGCACAACAAAGGCAATGCCCGTGCAATCCCGCCTGCCGTTTCAAGCGCGCCGCCAAAGTCCTTGCCTTCATGGGAGTAGGTCATCTGAACTTGCGCGCCGTGGTAGCCAAACGTGTCCCCAAAAGCCGCCTCAATGTGGTCGCCCAACCACGCGGTATTGGCAACCACGCGGGTGCAGCCTGCGCGGGCGAGTGCTTCCAAATGCCACTGCATCAAGGGCTTGCCGTGAACCGCAAGCAAAGGTTTGGGGGTGCTGTCGGTCAAAGGACGCATCCGCTCACCGCGGCCTGCGGCCAATACCATCGCCGCCACGCGGCCAGTGAACAATGGGGACATCTTGCGGTTCAACGCGCGCCAACAGACACTGTGCCAAACGCGGCTTGCGCGCCACGCGGCAGGCAACGCCAATA
>CANJNX010000232.1 GCA_947475495.1 Comamonadaceae bacterium
ATACCTGCGCCCACGCTGAGCAACAACAAACCCAAGACCAAAGACGCCGCATTTTCAAAACGGTGGTGGCCATAGGGGTGGTCGATGTCTGCATCTTTTTGGCTATGGTGGCCTGCAAAAAGAACGACAAAATCAGACACCAGATCCGACAGGGAGTGGATTCCATCGGCGATCAGGCCCTGTGATTTTGCAAAAATGCCGACCACGATTTGGATACTTGAAAGCACCACGTTGACCCATACACTGACCCAGGTGCTTCGTGCCGCCGCAGAGGCGCGTTGCTGCGGGGTGTGGGTGCTGTGTTCGGACGCGTCGTCCACTTCGCTGAAGTTCATGCCGCCGCGCTTAAATGCTTGCCAGCAATTCCGGCAAGCTCAAACATCGTGACCTGGGCTTTACCGAAAACGGCGAGAAGTTTGGCATCCGCGTTGATCGCCCGTTTGTTGGTGCTGTCTTGCAAGCCATTGGCTTTGATGTAATCCCACAATTTTTTAATCACCTGGGTTCGTGCAACAGGCTCTGCGCCAATCACCGCCGCCAATGCTGCGCTGGGCACCAAGCCTGCGGCGCTACTGGCTTTGCGCGGAGCTTTGGGTTTGGCCGCAGCGTTTGCTTTTTTTGCAGCCGCTTTTTTGGCCGGTGTTTTTGCCGTCGCTTTCCCTGCCCCTTTGGGCGGCGCTTTGCCAGCTGCCGTTTTTCGCGGCGGGTACTTGCTTGGCGCAAATTCGAAATTCACTTTTCCTGCTTCCGGATCCCATGCCAGCATCGCTTTGAAAGCCCGGCGCGTGCGCATGCTGACAAATTTATCAAGCAAATCGGTTTTGCCAGTAGCGAGCAGTTTTTCCATTTGTTCGCGGGCAATAGGTTGCTGCAAAATAATTTGTCCACTTTTGAAATCGCAATTCGGCGTGGGTTGGGCAAGCGTCGGCACGGTGCGCTCGCACACATAGTTTTTGCCATGTTCAAACACGCTGCCGCCGCATTTGGGGCACACGCCAAGAGCTGTCTTGGCTGAGAAATCGATGATTTCACCCGACTCTTCGCCCGCCTTGTCGTCCCCGAAATCAAATTCGAGTTTGAAGTTTTTGGTCTCTTCATCAAACTTGATCACCATCTCGGCTGTGAAAGGCCAACCCGCTTTGGAGCGAAAGCCGTCCAAGGGACCAATCTTTTTGTCTGTCAAAAACTGCTCCACCTCGGCTAATTCAAAGGTGCGCCCTGCGGGGGTTTTTCCAAAAGAAAATCCACACCCTTCTGCTGCCGCAGTTTTTCCGGTGCAGGTGTAACGGCGGTAGTTTTCTTTGACGACACCGCCACAGTTGGGGCAGGGCGCAGCCAGCGTGGCATAGTCGCCTGGAATCGTATCGCGGTCGTACTCTTTGGCTTTTTTGACCAAGCGTTCGGTCATGGCAGCAATCTCGGCCATGAACACTTCGCGTTTGAGTTTGCCTTGCTCCATGAGCGCGAGCTTGTACTCCCACTCGCCGGTGAGTTCGGCTTTTGATAACTCTTCGGCGCCCAAACCACGCAAGAGCGTCATCAACTGAAAGGCTTTGGCTGTGGGAATCAATTCACGGCCTTCGCGCAACATGTACTTCTCAGCGATCAAGCCTTCAATAATGCTGGAGCGGGTTGCTGGGGTTCCCAGCCCCTTCTCTTGCATCGCTTCACGCAGCTCATCGTCTTCGACTGTTTTGCCGGCACCTTCCATGGCGCCCAGCAAGGTTGCTTCAGAGTAGCGCGCAGGCGGGCGTGTTTTCAAACCCTTGGGGTCGGCAGCTTCGGTGCGCACTTTTTCATTGGGCGCCACGGGAACCAGGCTTTGGCCCTTGTCACCGTCTTTGGCATCTTCCACTTCGTTGGCCGCTTCTTTGCCGTAGATGGCCAGCCATCCGGGGTTGACCAAAATCTTGCCTTCGGTTTTAAAAGCGTAGCTGCTTGCGCCTTGCGTGACGGTGCTCACTCGTGTGGTCACTTGGTACTGGGCACTTGGGAAAAACACGGCCATGAAGCGGCGCACGACCAAGTCATAAACTTTTTGCTCGGCCTCTGATAGACCGCTGGGCGCTTGCAAGGTGGGGATGATGGCAAAGTGATCACTCACCTTGCTGTTGTCAAACACCCGTTTTGTGGGTTTGAGGTAATTGTTATTAAGTGCGGTTCGCGCAAACGGCGCCAAGTGACGCATCTCGCTGTCAGCCAACATCTCTAGCGTTTCTTTGACCACCGGTACATAGTCTTCAGGCAAAGCGCGCGAATCGGTTCGGGGGTAGGTCAGCGCTTTGTGGCGTTCGTACAAACTTTGCGCAATCTGCAAAGTGGTTTTTGCAGAGTAACCAAACTTGCCGTTGGCCTCGCGTTGCAAAGACGTTAAATCAAACAACAGCGGTGAGGCTTGCGTGGTGGGCTTGCTTTCCTCCGTGACGCTGGCGCTTTGTCCACGCGCAGCATCTGCAATCGCCTGTGCTTTCTCTAAGCTCCACACGCGATCGGCTTTTTTCTCCGCATCGTCGGGGTCTTTTTTATGCAGGGGATCAAACCATTTGGCAGCGTACTCACCAGCAGCAGCTGCAAAGGTAGCGTGTATTTCAAAATAATCGCGGCTGATGAATTTGCGAATTTGCTCTTCGCGCTCGACCACCACCGACAAGGTCGGCGTTTGCACCCGGCCCACCGTGGTGAGGAAAAAGCCACCATCGCGCGAGTTAAACGCTGTCATGGCGCGCGTGCCGTTGATACCGACCAACCAGTCCGCTTCAGAGCGGCAACGCGCCGCATCGGCCAAAGGCTGCATCTGCGCGTTGGTTCTCAACGCACCAAAGCCATCCCGAATCGCCTGCGGCGTCATGGATTGCAACCACAGCCGGCTGACCGGTTTGCCAAGCGGTTTGGCGCCGCCTGCGTACTGTTCGATCAAGCGAAAAATCAGTTCGCCTTCGCGCCCTGCGTCACAGGCGTTCACCAGCTTGTCCACGTCTTTGCGCTTGGCCAGTTTGACGACGGCGTTCAATCGGGTTTTGGTTTTATCGACGGGCTTTAAATCAAAGTGCGGGGGGATCACCGGAAGGTTGGCAAAACTCCATTTACCGCGTTTGACATCGAAGGCCTCGGGCGCTTGGATCTCCACCAAGTGGCCCACGGCGCTGGAGACGACGTAGGTGTCGCTCTCAAAATAC
>CANJNX010000233.1 GCA_947475495.1 Comamonadaceae bacterium
ATGCCTCTTTTGAAATCTTGGCTGGCACGCTTTCGCTTACAAGCAAAGGGACGCCAAATAACTGCCATTATCAGCGCCCGGCCACGGGCTTGGCTCTGGGGTGTGGGCTTGGCGCTGGCATTGGGCGGATGCTCAGCGCTGCGCCTGAGCTATAACAATGCGCCCACCCTGCTTTACTGGTGGATTGACGGCTATGCTGATTTTGACAAATCCCAAGGCGCACAAACCCGCGCCGAGCTCAGCAAGCTATTGGAGTGGCACCGAAAGGAAGAACTGCCCCGCATTGCCGATTTACTTGGCTCGGCGCAGTTGCTGGCGGGTGGGCCCGTAAGCGGGCCTCAGGTATGCGCCTTGTATGAAAAAGCGCTAACGCGCATGGATGCGCTCAGTGAGCGCATCTTGCCTAGCGCAGCCGCCATCGTGCCTTCGCTGACCAATGCACAGCTCGATTACATGGCCAAAGCCTTCGAAAAAAAGACCCGTAAGTGGCGTGAGGAATACCAACGCATCGACAAATTCACGGAGCGCAGCGAAGATTTTTACGGCACGTTAAGTTCGTCCCAATTGCAACAGCTCCATGCAGCGCTGCATCAAACCAAGGAAGAAGAAAACCTGTACTTTGCAGAAGTGACACGGCGCCAAAAGTTGGGACTCACGACGCTTGCCGGACTCCAAAAAGCAGACCCTGCAAGCGCACTGCTCGCGCTCAAAGCCTGGAGTACCCAATGGCAGCATTCCAGTGACCCGGTGTACCAAGACTACAAAATCCGCAGCACCACACAAACCTGCCAAGCCCTAGCCCAATTGCACAACAGTGCCAGCCCCAAACAACGCAAGAAACTCCTTGCCGCATTGCAGAGCTACCAAGATGAAGCGCTGCTCTTACACCGAGAGACGATGTAGCGCGCTAACGCTCTAACGTTCAGGCCGTGGCGAAGACTCAACAGGCCAAGCGACACCGTGGTCGGTGAGGATGGCGTCTAAAGGAATGTCATGCGCTTCAGGCTCAAAGTCGGGGACATAGCCCACCCCAAACCCCAAGCCTACGGTAAATGGTTTGGGCTCGAGGCTGGCTAACATGCGGTCATAAAAACCGCCGCCGTAACCTAAACGGTAGCCCCCCGCGCTGTAACCAACGCAAGGGACAAACAACAAACTCGGTGAAACCATTTCCGTGTCTTTGGGCTTAGGGATGCCATAGGCGTCTTCTTCCATCGGGCACCCGGGGTACCAGGTGTGGAAGGTCATGGTTTTGTGCAATTTATTGATGACGGGCAAAGCGATGCGGCGGCGCTGGGGTTCTTCGTTCAACTCGCCGTCTTCTTTCCAGCGGTGCAGAGCGGGCAGGGGGTCAAACTCCCCTTTGATAGGCCAATACGCGCCGATGGTGGTGTCGCTTCGGCCCACCAACCAAATGCGCATCACGCGTAACAACAACTCCGCCCGGTGCAATCGGTCTGGCAAATGAAGCCTTTGCTCCAGCAAGGCTTTACGCAATACCTTTTTTTCCAGTCCTTTGGAGTCCATAGATTTGTCCATAATCACCCTATGCAGTTATTCAGAACCATTTTGACAGCACTTGCTCTCGGCAGTGCCCTTTTTTCAGCAAACTCCACGCTGGCCATTGCGCAAAACGCAGACTCCGCCCGCAGCGACGAGGCCATAGTTGACTTCGCCCAAGCCTACAAACAACGCGACCGCAAGCGCATGGCAGCGCTCTTAGGCCCGGTGCGCGGATCGTCACTTGAGCCTTGGGCGGTGTATTGGGAATTGTCTTCACGCTTAGATACCGCAAGCAAAACCGAGATTCAAACGGCGCTGGGGCGTATTGAGAGCACCTACCAAGAAGACCGACTTCGCGCAGAGTGGCTGATGCAGTTGGGGCGTAACCGCGACTGGGCTACCTTTGACCAAGAATACAAGCTGTACCGCATGGGCGATGAGCGGGCCTTGCAATGCTACGCCTTGTGGAGTGACTATGCGAACAACGGCGCTGACGTGGCTAAAACCGTGCAAGACCTCTGGCTGTCTTTGCGCGAGGGCGATGAAGCGTGCGCAGGCATTGCCGAACTATTGATTGAACACAAAAAATTACCCGCCCAAACGGCTTGGGTTCGCGCCCGATTAGGGATGGAAAATGACCGCTTGCGGATCGCAACCCAAGCGGTTGCCATGTTGGATTCGGGTTGGGTCAAAACAGTCAACTCCATCTATCTCAATCCGGGCAAATACCTCAGTGACAAACTCACCGCCTTGCGCCCCGCCACCCGGGAGATGGTGTCACTGGCAATCATCCGCCAAGCTTATTTAGACCCAACAGAAGCTGCGATGGAGGTCGAAAAATTGCGTTGGCGCGCCCAACTCACGGCTGAGGAGCGAAGCTGGATTTGGGGCGTGATCGGCAAACAAGCGGCAAGAAAACACGCAAACAATGCTTCTGAATTGTTTGCCAAAGGCCAATTCAACTTGATGCACGAAGACCACATTGCGTGGGCTGCGCGGGCGGCTTTGCGCGCGGGGCGCTGGCAACAAGTCCAAGAGGCGATCAATGCCATGACCATTGCGCAGCGAAGCGAAAGCGTTTGGGTGTACTGGAACGCGCGCGCCGTTTTGGCACAACGCCCCAACGAGTCTTCGCGGGCACAGGCTGTGGCGCAACTGCAAAGCATCGCCGGGATCAAAGGTTTTTATGAACAACTGGCCTTAGAAGAGCTGGGCCAACGCAGCAGCTTCCCTCCACGCCCAGCGCCGCCCACCCTCGAAGAAAAAGAGCTGGCCCGCACCAACCCGGGCCTGCAACGCGCGCTGTACGCCATTCGTTTGGGCCTGCGTGCCGAAGGCGTGCGCGAATGGAACTACAGCATCAGCTTGCATACCAAGGGTGGCATGGACGACAGGGCTTTGCTCGCTGCGGCCGATGTCGCTTGCCGCGCCGAAGTGTGGGACCGCTGTATCAATACCAGCGACCGAACCAAAACTTTGGTGGACTTGGATCAACGCTTCCCGATGCCGTATAAAAATTCTGTCGTGACAAGAGCACAAAGCATTGGGCTCGATCCGGCCTACGTGTATGGCTTGATTCGCCAAGAGAGCCGGTTCATCATGGATGCCAAGTCGGGGGTGGGCGCCTCGGGGCTGATGCAGGTGATGCCGGCTACCGCAAAAT
>CANJNX010000234.1 GCA_947475495.1 Comamonadaceae bacterium
CAGGTCAATGGTTTGAGTGGTCTGTGTATTACCAAACTCGATGTTCTCGATGGTTTAGCCCAGTTGCAGTTATGTACGGGGTATGAAATGGACGGGCAAACGATTGATATTTTGCCCATGGGCGCTGACGATATTGAGCGTTGCAAACCGATCTACGAAGTCATGCCAGGATGGAGTGACACCACCGTGGGCGTTACCGACTACAACCAACTTCCACAAGCTGCGCGCAATTATTTGCAGCGTATTACAGAGGTTACGGGCGTGCCCATCCACATGGTATCCACCAGTCCAGATCGTGACCACACTATCATGATGCACCACCCATATGCCGTAGCGGCTTAATCCAAACACGCTGCTTTTTTACCCCACTACCTGAGAGACTGTTATGTTGACTGAAGACGGAAAGCACCTCTATGTCAGTTATGACGAATACCATAACCTGATTGAAAAGCTAGCCATCAAGATATTCCAATCGGACTGGGAGTTCGATACGATTTTGTGTTTGGCCAGGGGCGGAATGCGTCCTGGCGATATTTTGTCAAGGGTGTTTGACAAGCCCTTGGCCATCATGTCGACGAGCTCCTACCGATCGGACGCAGGCACGGTGCAAGGCAATTTGGATATTGCCCGCTTCATTACCACCCCCAAGGGTGAGATTGCGGGTAAGGTCTTGTTGGTCGATGATTTGGCGGACTCGGGCCACACCTTGAACGCGGTGATTCACCAGTTAAAAAATAACTACAAACCCATTACCGAATTACGCAGCGCCGTAATTTGGACCAAAGCCTTGTCTACTTTCACCCCAGACTATTCTGTTGAATTTTTGCCAAGTAACCCGTGGATACACCAGCCCTTTGAAAGTTACGACGCCTTGCGTCCGGAGCAATTGATTCAAAAGTGGAGTGTGTGACTTCCCCACGTATTTATGACCGAACCCGTTACCTCGCTGATTCACCACAGCTACGTTCCCCCTGCAGGATTTGAAGCGCCTCAAATCGGGGTGTTCAAAGCCTCCACCGTTTTCTTTCCCAGCGTGGCAGCGATGCGCAATCACGAATGGAAGGATAAATCGGCGTATACCTACGGTTTGCACGGTACCCCCACCACCTATACCTTGGAAGAGCGCTTGTGCGCTATTGAGGGTGGGCTTCAGTGCGTGCTGGTTCCCAGTGGCCTAGCCGCATTGGCTTTGGTGGCCATGGCTGTCTTAAAAACGGGAGATGAGGTACTGCTTCCCGATAACGCCTACAGCCCCAACAAGGCCTTGGCAGAAGGTGAACTCAAGGCGTGGGGCATCAGCCACCGGTACTACGACCCCATGGATGCGCAGGATTTGGCTGCCAAGTTGTCCCCTCAAACTCGCTTGGTTTGGATCGAAGCCGCTGGCTCCGTGACCTTGGAATTTCCGGATGTGCCTCACTTGGTTCGTCTGTGCCAAAAGCATGGCGCTTTGACGGCCTTGGACAACACATGGGGCGCGGGCATTGCTTTTAACCCCTTTGACTTGGAGCCTGGATCCCCAGCGCCATTAGGCGTTGATATGTCGGCCCAGGCATTGACCAAGTACCCCAGTGGGGGAGGGGATGTTTTGATGGGCAGTGTCATTACACGTGATGCCGCATTGCATATGCGTATCAAGCTCTGTCATATGCGCCTGGGCTTATCTGTCGGCGCCAATGATGCCGAGTTGGTGCTGCGTTCCCTCCCGACCATGGCTTTGCGCTATCGCGCGCACGACGAGACCACAAGAGCGCTGGCCGCTTGGTGCTTGACGCAAGCCGAATTCGTCCAAGTGCTTCACCCCGCGCTGGAAGCTTCACCCGGACACGCCCATTGGAAGAACCTTTGCAAGCCGGCAGGTCAGAATGGGTCAGCAGCATGCTTGTTCTCCGTTGTCTTGGATCCCGCCTTCTCACAAGCGCAAGTCGACGGCTTTTGTGATGCACTCCAATGGTTTCGCTTGGGCTACAGCTGGGCGGGCCCAGTGAGTTTGGTTGTTCCCTATGAACTCGGTGCGATGCGCTCGGTGTGGCCCGCACATATCGCCAAAGGAACGCTGGTTCGCTTTGCAGTGGGCTTGGAAGCGCTTGCAGATTTACAAGCCGATATAGCCCAGGCACTTCAAGTTTTACAAAAGTAAGCCAAAGCAAAGTTTTCAGGGTTTTCCCCTGCAGTTATCGGCTTGGCATGCGATAGGCTCAAGCCATGACCCCCGCACCCTACATTCCCCCGCCCTCGGAAGCCCCCCGTAAAACGGTGCTTGCATTGCAGTGGGTCGATCCATTGCGGTGGTTGATGCTGGGTTTGCACGATGTTCGGGCCCACCCTTGGATGGGCCTTTTTTACGGCCTGGCATTTTGGACCATGGCCTTGGTGCTCAGTGGTGTTTTCCAGTCCAATCCAGAGTACACCATGTCGATCGCATCAGGCTGTTTACTCGTGGGGCCCTTCTTGGCCATGGGCCTGTACGACGTAAGCCGAAGGACGGCAGCCGGCTTAGATGCGGATTTTGGCGCATCCCTCATCTGTTGGGACCAGCATATTCCCAGCATGGGCATGTTGGTTTTGGTTTTGATCGTTTTGGAATTGCTGTGGGGCCGTGCTTCCTTGGTGGTTTTTGCCGTTTTCTTTAATACGGGGATGCCATCGACGGCAAGCGTTGTAGGAGCCGTTTTTAATCCAGAGAACTGGGAATTTTTGTTGGCCTATATGGTGGTTGGCGGCGCATTTGCTGCGATTGTTTTTTCTCTTTCTGTGGTTTCCATCCCGATGATTTTGGACCGCGATGTCGATGCCATTTCTGCCGCTATCGCGAGTTTGGAAGTGGTTTTTCACAACACCGGCACCATGGTGTTTTGGGGCTTTCTTCTGAGCTTCCTTGTGATTTTGGCTTTTCTTGTGCCTTGGGGTGCTGGAATCATCGTGATAGGTCCACTTCTAGGACACGCAAGCTGGCATGCCTATAAAAGTGCGATTCAATGGCCCGAAACGGCAGAGGCCTCAGCATAGAAATTGCGCGGAGGTGTTAAAGTGGCCGTGTATTAACGAAAGAACACCTTGGCAACTCCCAACTACGGTTACGAAAAGCGTCAAAAAGAACTGGCGAAAAAACGTAAAAAAGAAGACAAACTCAAAAACAAGAGTGAGCGAAGGGTGGGCTCGG
>CANJNX010000235.1 GCA_947475495.1 Comamonadaceae bacterium
CCACGGCTACCTCGACTTCAGCCAGTCCGACCGCTGGATTGCGTCGCAACTGCAGCGCGTGGAAGCCGAGGTTGCCAAAGGCTTTGCGGAATACCGTTTGGACAACGTTGCCAATACGATTTACGAGTTTGTGTGGAATGAATTTTGTGACTGGTACCTTGAAATCGCCAAAGTCCAAATCAACAACGGCACCCCCGAGCAGCAGCGCGCCACCCGCAGAACCTTGATTCGAACGCTAGAAACTATTTTGCGTTTAGCGCACCCGGTCATCCCATTTATCACCGAAGAACTATGGCAAAAGGTGGCACCTGTGGCTGGACGTGCGGGCCCATCCGTCAGCATTGCAGCGTACCCCGTGAGCCAACCCGAGCGCATCGATGAAGCGGCTGAAGCCCATGTCGCAAGGCTCAAGCAACTGGTTGACGCATGCCGAAACCTGCGCGGTGAAATGAACGTGTCCCCGGCTACCCGCTTGCCCTTGTTTGTACTCGTCCAAAGCAGTGCAGAAGCCGCGTTCTGGAAATCGGCAGCGCCCGTTTTACAAGCCTTGGCCAAACTCAATGAGGTGCGCTTGTTTGAAGACGAAGCGGCATGGTCAGAGGCGGCCCAGGCAGCGCCGGTTGCGGTGCTTGGCGATGCCCGCATCTGTCTGCACATGGAAATTGACCTAACGGCCGAGAAAATTCGCCTGGGTAAAGAAGTCGTGCGACTTGAAGGGGAGATCACCAAGGCCCATGGAAAACTGTCCAACGAAGCCTTTGTTGCCAAAGCCCCTCCTGCAGTGATTGACCAAGAGCGCAAGCGCATGGCCGATTTTGCAGAGACCGTGACGAAATTACAGGAGCAGTTAAAGCGACTGGGCTAAGGGTTAAGGTTCAAGGCTTTAGCGCCGGCGCATCACATGGCTGTGCTCTGCGCCTTGGGTGTGTTGCTCTAGCAAGGTATTGCCAGTTTGCTTGGCAAAAGCTTGAAAGTCGCGAATGGAGCCCGCGTCGGTGGATACCACTTTGAGCACTTGACCGCTGGCCATTTCTGAGAGGGCTTTTTTGGCCTTCAAAATCGGAAGCGGGCAATTCAAGCCGCGGGTGTCAATTTCTTTGTTAATGGTGAATTCAGGCTGCATGGTCTGCGGTGGTTAAGGGTTTCTTCAATCGTTGGTTTCTTGCGTTGGTTCTTGCGGTTTGGGCCAATCGATGAACTCTGGCTTCAACCCCTTCGAAGTGAGCCAATCGGCCAAGGCATAGCCTGTGCCAGACGGCCAGCACTTCAAGTTTTCCGGGGCCAGCATGCGGTAATCGACCAATTCTGGCGAAAGCCGAACCTCTCCGTGGCACACCGCATGAAACGCGATGATGACTTGGTTCATTCTTTGAAAGTCATAGACGCCGATTAAGCTCAGCGCGTCGGTGCTCAAGTTGGTTTCTTCTGCGATTTCGCGTTGTATGCCTTCTTGCGCAGTTTCACCGGCTTCCATAAAGCCGGTAATCAAGGCATACATTTTTCCGGGCCAAGCGGCGTTACGCGCCAATAAAATTTTCCCATCGACTTCCACCACCGCGGCCAAGACCGGTGTCGGGTTGTTCCAGTGGGTGAAATTGCACGACGGGCAGCGCAAGCGCGATTTATCCCCGCCGTCTTCGGCCTGGCTGATCCAAGCCAAAGGAGCGGCACATTGCGGACAAAATTTAAATGCAGGGGTCATCGCTTCGTCTCTGGGCTTTAAGCGGGAAATACACCCGTTGAAAGATAGCGGTCGCCGCGGTCGCAAACAATAAACACGATGGTCGCGTTGGATTCGCGCTTGGAAATTTCTTGTGCCACCCAGCAAGCGCCAGCAGCTGAAATACCCGCAAAAATGCCTTCTTCGCGGGCCATGCGCCGGCACATCGTTTCTGCATCATCTTGGCTGACATAGACGAGTTCATCGACGTTGGCTGGATCGTAAATTTTCGGAAGGTATGCCTGCGGCCACTTCCGAATACCCGGAATGCGCGAGCCCTCGGAAGGTTGGGCGCCAATGATTTTGATGGCTGGGTTCTTCTCTTTCAGATACCGAGACACGCCGGTGATAGTGCCAGTTGTCCCCATGGCGCTGACAAAGTGGGTGATACGTCCGTTCGTGTCTTCCCAAATTTCTGGGCCCGTGGTTTCGTAATGGATACGCGGGTTGTCCATGTTGGCAAATTGGTCTAAGACACGTCCTTTGCCTTCGGTTTGCATCTTCAAGGCCAAATCACGTGCATGTTCCATGCCGCCGCTTTTGGGGGTCAGAATCAACTCCGCCCCGAAGGCCTTCATGGTCTGAACGCGCTCAATAGACAAGTCCTCGGGCATGATGAGGACCATGCGATACCCCTTGATGGCCGCAGCCATCGCAAGCGCAATCCCCGTGTTACCTGAGGTTGCTTCAATCAAGGTGTCGCCGGGTTGAATCTCGCCGCGCTCTTGGGCCCGTTGAATCATGGACAAGGCCGGTCTGTCTTTGACGGAGCCAGCGGGGTTATTGCCCTCGAGTTTTCCAAGCACGACGTTGTGGCGTGACGCGTTGGTTTCATCGCCAATGCGCTGCAAAGCAACCAAAGGCGTTTTTCCAATAACGTTTTCTAAAGTGGGGTAAATCATGCGCTTAAATGTGCCACAATTTTCGAAGTACCCAAAACCCGTAAAGTGATGACCTTATGACGCAGTCCACACATCCCTCAAAGAGCCCCGCTTGGCTCCTATTGCTTCTGGCCGCAGGGGCGGTCGTTCCTATTTCGACCTACGCCGAAATGAAACCCAAAATCTACAAAGTCATTGATACCCAATGCGATATTTCTGAACAAGAAATCGCCACGGGCGGGCAATTTGTTTGTCACTATATTTGCCGTGATGAAGGAAAGAGTAAGGCCGCTGTGGTTTACAGCAATTCCGGTTCAGGAAAATGCCGAACTCCCATCCCCAGAAAAATCAAAGTACCGGTGGAAGAAGTGAAAAAGGTCGAACCACCCAAGGGGCATTGAGTACACAAGGGGCCGCCCCGCGCGAATAATTTTTTTAGCCTTGAAGATCACGTCTGATCTGTGACATAATTTAGGGCTTCACAAGTTACCCGCCCGGGTGGTGAAATTGGTAGACTCAGGGGACTCAAAATCCCCCGCCGCAAG
>CANJNX010000236.1 GCA_947475495.1 Comamonadaceae bacterium
GCAAAGCGTTGTGCATTCGGAGCGGGCAGTGACTGGGTCATACGTTCTAACTTAAACGTGTATTTTCGGCGATAAACCAAGCAACAGCAGCGGGTATGCGACACTTATTGCCATGCTGCACTACCAAACCATTCCTGTTACCGCTTTTCAGCAGAATTGTTCTCTCGTGTGGTGTGATGACACGCGACAAGCCGCCATCATTGACCCCGGCGGCGACCTCGATGTGCTGCTTGACACGATCACGCAATTGAAAGTGAACTTAGAACAAATTTGGATCACCCACGGCCACCTCGACCATGCTGGTGCCACTGCAGATTTGGCAGAGCGGATGAAGGTGCCCATCATCGGCCCGCACCCGGGCGATCAGTTTTGGATCGATGGCTTGGCTGTGGCTGCGGCAAGCTATGGTTTTCCTGCGGCACGTGCGTTTACGCCCACGCGCTGGCTGCATGATGGCGACACCGTGTGCTTGGGGGCCTACACCTTTCAAGTGCGCCACTGCCCCGGGCACACGCCAGGGCATGTGGTTTTTTACTCTCCCGATATTGGGCGTGCTTTTGTCGGCGATGTGTTGTTTGCAGGGAGCATCGGACGCACGGATTTTCCCCAAGGCAACCACCAAGATTTGATCGATAGCATCACGCAGCGGCTGTGGCCGATGGGCGACGCCACCGTGTTTATTCCCGGCCACGGCCCCGAAAGCACGTTTGGGCGCGAGCGAAAAAGCAACCCCTATGTGGGTGGAACTTGAAGCGGGGATTCGCGGCATGAGCGTGCAGGCGGTTCGGCAATTTTTTGAAGCCAGGGGCTTGGCGCTTCCCATCATGGAGTTAGAAGCGCTAACGCCCACGGTAGCACTGGCTGCGGCTGCGCATGGTGTTGAACCTGGCCGCATCGCCAAAACCTTGGCCTTTCGCTTGGGCGATGGGCGTGCCGTTTTGTTGGTTGCCAGCGGCGATACGCGCATTGAAAACCAAAAGTTCAAAGCGGCTTTTGGCAAAGGCAAGATGCTGGCTTTGGGCGAAGTAGAAACTTTGACGGGGCATCCTGTGGGCGGCGTGTGTCCCTTTGGTTTGGCCACGCCAATGCCTATATTCCTAGACCAATCGCTGAAAGACTTTGATGCGGTCTTGCCGGCAGCGGGCTCCGTCAACAGCGCTGTGCGTATCGGTGTAGCGCTATTGGCAGAGCTCACGCAAGGGGTGTGGGTCGATGTCTGTCAACGCCCCTGAGACCACGCCGCATACTCCAAGGGGAAAGCCGCTTCAAAGCGCCGTGAATACAAAAGCACCTCCTCTTTGAGACCTAAGAGTTTGGCGCTTTCGATGGCTTTGATGATTACCAAGGGTTCTGGCGAGAAGTGAAGAACTGTTTGTGAAAGTGCAAACATCTCCTTGGCGTTTTCTGCGTCTAAAGGCGTGATCGCCAGCTGGGCAAAACGGACTTGGTTTTGAAACAGCAGGCTGTCTTTGATTTTTTCAAACGTGTTGGTGCGGTAGGCCACGGCGCGTGCTTCAGGTTCCATATAGAGTTGGCTGACGCGCCAGTAACTCCACGCGTAAAAGCCAACAGCGGCTGCCATGGTGATTCCAGCTAAAGCCACGAGCACCACACGCAAGCGGTTGGATGTTTCTGCAACGGGCTTGGGGGTGCGCAACATCCAAAGGCTCATCAGCACAGCGATTTGGAATGGGCCGTACCACAAAGGGTATTCCAGCAGGCTGTGAATACCTACCACGCCGAGGATGGACCAGGCAATGCGCCGGTTCGAATCGAGCTCTTGCCATGGCCTTTTACGCCGTATCCAAACAAAGAGGCCATAGCAAGCCGCCAAAGCGATCGGAACACCGAGTTCGACGGCAAGATGCAAAGGCAGGTTGTGCGCGTTGTCTAGCACCGCACAAAAACGCAAACCCGTGAACGGCGGATTGGCGTAAAGCGTCATGAAATGCGCAAAGTCCAATTCGCCCCAGCCCCAGCCTAAAAAAGGTTTTTGGGCAATGAGCTGCAACACATTGCCCCAAAGACTCAGGCGGCTGGCGCACATCGCGCTGCTGTCCTGTAAACGCACAAAGACAGAGGAATCAACATCCGCCCAGCGCGGGAAGAAGTGCGCAGCAAGGGCATAGGCTACGACAGCGACGGCCATGGTCCAGACCCGGGCACCGCGCCAGCGCCAGGCAAGAATTAGCAAGAAGGCCAGCTCCAGCAGGGCCGTGCGAGAACCACTCATGGCCATCGCCGCACCCAAGAGGGCTGCTGCGACCGCCGTCCATGGCTTGGCGCGCACCCAGTGGCGCGACGTAGCCATGGTGCCCAAGACCGCTAAGCCGATGGCGCACAGGGTTGAATACTGGTTGCGTTGGCGCAGATTGCCAAACGCTTCGCCCAGACCGGCGGAGTTGACCAAGGGGGTGAAGGGCCCCTCGATATTAAAGAACTGAAGAAAACCCAGGACCGCGCTGATGCAGGCCGCGCCCAGCCACGCATAGTTGGCCGACTCGGTGAGCTTGTCGTTGCGTTGTAGGTGCGGAACAAAGCACCACCAGAGCAAAATGACAGAGGCGCACGCCCAGCTAAAAAGCAAGGGGCTGGCCGCTGGCGTGGGCCCGGCTGCAAACGGGTTAAGCCACGGCAGGGCAAAAAGAAGGGCTGCGATTAGGGTAATTTGACGTCACCCGTGACTGCGTTCGTGCAACCCGCAGGGAGGAGTTTTTGGGCCGCATCGGAGGTGCAGACCCAGTCACCCACAGAACCCGCGTTGCGTTTGAGCAGGATTAATTTACCGCTAATTTGAGGCGTACCTGCCAAGGTACACAGAATCCCTGCTGCCCCATCGGTTTTGGCATTGGCAACCAAATACGTGCAGCGTGATGTGCTGTCAGGCAAGTTCAGCTGGGCAGCACCCGTTCCCGCCGTGTCACCGGAGGATTGAATGGTCGTAGCTAAACCTACTGCCATTTTTTCTTCGATGGGGGTTTTGCCTGCAGTGATTTCTGCAAGCGCGCCGGTCACTTGCGCGCGGGCGGTGTAGTCTTGGTAGCGCGGCAGGGCGATGGCGGCCAAGATGCCGATGATCGCAACCACGATCATGAGTTCAATCAGGGTGAACCCAGTCTGTAAAGAA
>CANJNX010000237.1 GCA_947475495.1 Comamonadaceae bacterium
CCAAATTGGCTTTGACGCCTTAGACCACCAAACCATGGACCCAGGCAACACGATTGCATCGGTCAAGCGCTTGATGGGCCGCGGTCTTGCGGATGTCACCCACGCAGACCGTTTGCCTTACGCCTTGGCGGATTCGGCGGGTATGGTCAAAGTGCGAACGATTGCGGGAGAAAAAAGTCCGGTGGAGGTTAGTGCTGAAATTTTGGCGACATTGCGCTTTCGCGCCGAAGACAGTTTTGACGACGACATTTACGGCGCAGTGATAACGGTTCCCGCTTATTTTGATGATGCCCAGCGCCAAGCCACCAAAGACGCGGCCCAGTTGGCAGGTATCAATGTCTTGCGTTTAATCAACGAGCCGACCGCGGCTGCCATCGCCTACGGTCTCGACAACGCAGCCGAAGGGATTTATGCGGTGTATGACTTGGGCGGCGGAACCTTTGATATTTCGATATTGCGTTTAAGCGCCGGTGTGTTTGAAGTCTTGGCCACCGGGGGCGACTCCGCTTTAGGCGGTGACGATTACGACCGCGCTTTGGCAGATGTTTTCCTCGCGCAAAGCGGTCTGAAGATAAACAGCCTAGAAGACCAAGCGGCCGTGCTCGCAGCAGCGCGGGCCTGCAAAGAAGCCTTGTCTGCGAACGATATTGCGCCCGTGGAGTTAGAACTCTCGGCTGGACGCATGGATCTTTCTGTGAACCGAGCCCAATTTGACGATGCTACTGCAGCGCTCACAGCACAAACCCTGCAAGCACTGCGCAAAGTGATGCGCGATGCCAAGCTCTCTAAGCCCGATATCAAAGGCGTTGTGATGGTGGGTGGCTCAACCCGCATGCCGCAAGTACAAAAAGCCGTGGGTGATTTTTTTGAGCAAACCCCTTTAACCAATCTCAATCCCGACGAAGTGGTCGCCTTGGGTGCTTCCATTCAAGCCAACCAGTTGGCAGGCAACAACCCTTCCGGTGATTTGCTGCTGCTGGATGTGATTCCTTTGTCCTTAGGGATTGAAACCATGGGCGGCCTGGTCGAGCGGATTGTTCCGCGCAACCAAACCATTCCCACGGCTATGGCCCAAGACTTCACCACCTACCAAGACGGCCAAACCGCGCTTGCGCTGCATGTTTTGCAAGGTGAGCGTGATTTGGTTGCTGACTGCCGAAGCCTGGCCCGCTTTGAGCTGCGCGGGTTTGCGCCCATGGCAGCAGGTGCTGCGCGCATTCGCGTTACTTTTACGGTGGATGCGGATGGTTTGTTGCAGGTGTCTGCACGGGAACAAATTAGCGGTGTAGAAGCCCAAATTGACGTGAAGCCTTCCTACGGTTTAAGCGACGACCAAATTGCCCAAATGCTCAAAGACAGTTTTACGACGGCGGAGTCCGATATGAGAGCGCGGGCAGTGGTAGAGGCCCGTGTTGATGCGCAGCGGATGCTGCTTGCAACCCAAAGCGCGCTTTCTGCGGATGGTGACTTGCTCTCGGTCAGTGAACGTAGCAGCATCGACGCCGCGATGGAGCTGCTTCGCCAAAGAGCAAGTTCTGAAGTGGCGGCAGATATAGAGTCAGACACCAAAGCCTTGGCCAACGCCACCGAAGCCTTTGCTGCCTTGCGCATGAACCGCGGTATCGCGCAAGCCTTGTCAGGCAAAAATATCGACACAGTTTAAGAATATTTACGATTAAAGAAATCAGCGCTATGCCCATCATCAAAATTTTGCCGCACTCCGAATACTGCCCCAAGGGAGCCGAGCTCACCATCAGCGCAGGAACATCGATTTGCGAGGCTTTGTTAGAAAATGGCATCGCGATTGAACATGCGTGCGACATGAGTTGCGCCTGTACCACCTGCCACGTCATCGTGCGCGAAGGCTTGGCTTCGTTGAACCCTGCGGAAGAAACGGAAGAGGACTTGCTAGACCGGGCGTGGGGGCTTGAGCCCAATTCACGGCTGAGCTGCCAAACGATCTTGGGCCAAAAAGACGTGGTGGTTGAAATACCGAAATACTCGATCAACCACGCCAAAGAAAACCACTGACAATTCAAGTATGCGCCAAATTTTTCTTGATACCGAAACCACCGGCCTGTTTCCCGATCAAGGCGACCGCGTGATTGAAATCGGATGTGTGGAGCTTGTCAACCGCAAGCTCACGGGTAAAACCTTGCACCTGTACCTCAACCCCGAACGTGAAAGCCATGAGGAGGCTTTGCGGATTCACGGCATCAGCAATGAATTCCTCTTAGACAAGCCCAAGTTTGAACAAGCTGCCGACGAGTTTTTGGCTTTTGTAAGTGATGCCGAACTCATCATTCACAACGCCCCGTTTGACTTGGGGTTTTTAAACAAAGAGCTCTCAATGCTCGGTCGTCCGCCTTTGAAAGACTATGTCAGCTCCGTGGTAGACACCTTGGCCATGGCCAAAGAGATGTACCCCGGAAAACGCAACAGCTTGGACGCCTTGTGCGCCCGCCTAGACGTTGACAATTCTGGACGCACTCTGCATGGTGCTTTGTTAGACGCTGAGTTGTTGGCCGATGTGTACATTAACCTCACCCGCGGCCAAGACATGCTGATCATGGACGCAGCCGATATAGATTCGACAGGCGCACCGAAGTCTCACGTTGACTTAAGCACTTTTGATTTGCCTATCGTTTACGCCAATGCGCAAGAAGCTGCTGCACATGAAACGGTGATGACCGAGATTGATAAGTCCAGCAAAGGAAAGACGGTTTGGCGCACTTTATAGGGCCAAATGGCTTTATACTTGCAGGCTTTCCTGAAACCCATTCAGGGCGATTAGCTCAGGGGTAGAGCACTGCATTCACACTGCAGGGGTCGCAAGTTCGAAACTTGCATCGCCCACCAAATAATACCCAATAAAAATTAAGCACTTAGCATTAATGCTCGGTGTTTTTTTTTGAGTACCAGCTGTGTTGATAGGTACACCATCTGTCTATTTCTGAAATGTGTTTTATATTGGTTATGAATTAATTTTGGCAATATGATCTATTATTTGAATTTATTGATTTTGTTATTTCAATAATTGCCCGCCTAACCACCCCAAAGACAAGCTGATGAACATTGCTCGCCACACACCATTCACGCATTTGAGGTCTATCTGGTTGGCC
>CANJNX010000238.1 GCA_947475495.1 Comamonadaceae bacterium
CAAAAGCCAGCGGTACCTTAAACCACATCGCCTCAGGAACGCCGCCGCGCTTACCGGGCACATAGCGCCAGCGTTGCACGGTGGCCAAGGCCGCTGCGTCCAGCCGCTCAAAGCCGCTGGATTGGGCGACCTCTGCTTTTTGCGCTTTGCCGTCCACACCAATCAACACATTGAGCACCACCTGCCCCTGCTCGCCGCGGCGCACGCTCAAAGCGGGGTAATCAGGTTTGGGGTTTTGCAGGTAGGCCGCGTCGTGGATGGGCAGTTGCACTTTAGCAGGGGCTGTGCTGGTGGCTGGAGCAATCGCAGAGGAGGCGTTTGGGGTGGTGCTCTGGGCGGGGGTTGCGGGCGTGGAGGGTGCCGTGGGCGCAGCAGACGCGTTGGGGCTATCCGCAGCTTGGTTTGGCTGGGGCGGTGCGGTGGGCAAACGGGCTTGCTGCGCAGCCAAAGGAGGAGGCACAGAAGGCGTCGCTTTGACGGGTGGTACCTGTGCAGGCGCTTGGTTGACGTCCATCGACGTGCTGATCACCTGTACAGGCACCACCACGTCCGCCACGTTTTGCAACAAACCACTTTGCAACAACCACAGTCCCAAACCGTGAATCAACACCACCCCCAAGACGACGAGCGTTTTGCGTTGGGTGGTGGTGGTGTTGTGGTGCATAAGTGGCTATCAAGCCACGGATTATTGCTTAGGCTTGCTGGCCATATCGCCGTGTTGGTGCCCGCCCATGGCAGCACTAGCTGCTGGTGCTGTTTGAGACACAGGAACTTTCAATTCCATTTTGCTTTCAACGCCTTTGGCGTCTTTGAACAGCAAGGTGAGCTGGATCGTGGTGTCTTTTTGCAAAGGCAGTTTCAAATCCATGAGCATGACGTGGTAGCCGCCGGGTTGGAGGCTGGTGGCTTTGCCTGCGGGCAATTCCAAGCCGCCTTCTAGCGCGCGCATTTTCATGACGCCGTTGTCCATTTTCATTTCGTGGACTTCGGTGACGCCGGCGACGCTGGAACTGGCCCCCACCAATTTGGCATTGGATTTAGCAGTCAGCGTCATGAAGGCGCCGGTGGCCTTTTGGCCTTGAACGGTTGCGCGGGCCCAAGCGTCTTTGACTTCGACGTTTTGGGCAGACGCGATGCTAGTGAGTGAAAGCGCGACCAAGGTGGCGCAAAGTGCGGTGCGAAGTTTCATACAAGCTCCTGGGGTTAAAAATAGAGGACGAAAAAATCAATGGGCGTGGCCACCAGCGGCTTGCACGTCCAGAACATCCAAAAGCGCAGCCGGAGACTTCAGGCCTTTGGTCGAGCTGCCTGAAGCGGGAACTTCGACCCAGTCGTTCGAGCCTTTGGGACAGGACTGAACCACTTTGAACCAGAGAGGTCCCGCTTTGGCGGGGGTGGTTCCGCGCACGACAAACTCGTCGTAATACGCTGCGGGCAATGCGTTTTCTGCACCTTTGGCTGTCCAAGTGATTTCAAGAACACCCTCGGTGTATTTCTTCCCATGGCTTTCGTACGGTGTGGCCAAGGGGCCGACTTTGGTGCTCACCGTCCAGCCGGCTTTGGGCATGGGTTGGGCCGCGTTAAAGCCGGCGGGAATGGTGATGCGTAGGGCGGTAGTGGGCTCGGCGTCGCAACCGTGGCCGACCCGAAAGGCGGCGCGGTAGCTGGTGTTGGCAGCGGCTGCGCCGTCTTGCAACACCACGTGGGCGAGTGCCGGTGTTTGGCTGGCAACGAGGGCGAGGGTGGCAACGAAGCCAAGGGAGCAAAGTTTGTTCATGGCGAGAATCTTTAAAAAATGAAGCAATGCGAATGCGCACAAGGCGCAGCCGAACGTGTTGGACAAACCCAGTGGCCCCATCAACGATGTGGCGAGGCTTGGGGCTTGGCAGTTTTTAAAGCGAGAGAGGTGGCCCGCGGCCGGGGGGTGGGGCGGCGTTGCGCGCGCGAGGTATCGCCAGTGCTGCGTGGTGCGATGAGAGCGACAAGGGCGCTACAAGCGCAGCCACAACCGCACTGCCTGGTGCGGGGGCTGCGAATGGCAAACACAAAACGCAATCCAAGCTGTGGCTTGGCTGAGACGTTTGTGGAGCAGCTGGATCGGCGTTGATATCCACCAGTTGCACCATTCCCGAGGCGCTACACACCAACGCGGTACTGTGCGAATTCAACAGCGGCGAGGCCACTGCCACGCCCAGTGCAAGACACCAAACGGCCACCACGCAGCGCAAGAGCGAGCGTGCTTGGCGAAGGGATTGCAGGAGCGTCATGGCACTGATTATGGCACCAAGGCTGCTATCCTAGGGCGCTATGCAAAGCCTCTTTCACCTCGCCATCCATGTCACCGACCTTGATGTAGCCCGTGGTTTTTACGGGGGCGTCTTAGGGTGCAAGGAAGGGCGCAGCACGGACACGTGGGTGGACTTTGATTTTTTTGGCCACCAAATGTCTTTGCACCTCGGAGCGCCTTTTGCGACCACCTTGACCGGCCATGTGGGGGACACGCTGGTTCCTATGCCGCATTTTGGTTTGGTGTTGGCTTTGCCCGATTGGCAAGCCTTGGCGGAGCGCTTAAAGCGCGCCAAGGTGGCCTTTGTATTGGAGCCGCAATGCCGCTTTGCCGGACAAGCCGGTGAGCAATGGACCCTGTTTTTTACGGATCCCTTTGGCAACCCGATCGAGGTCAAAGGCTTCGCCTCACTCACCACGGTGTACGCCACATGATGAATTACACCTTCGCATCTGCGACGATTTTGCTCTTGCTCATTACCGACCCCGTAGGCAACATTCCGGTGTTTGCCAATGCGCTCAAGCATGTCGCCCCAGAACGTCGGGCGCGGGTGATTTTGCGAGAAATGCTGATTGCGTTTTTCTTGCTGCTCACGTTCATGTTTGTGGGCGAAGGCTTTTTGCGGGTGATGAACTTAAGCGAGCTGTCTTTGCAAATTGGCGGTGGCGTGATTTTGTTTTTGATTGCGCTGCGCATGGTTTTCCCTCCGCCTGCTGCCGAAGAAGCGGAAATTTTGACCGAGCCTTTGATCGTCCCCTTGGCGATTCCGGCAATCGCAGGCCCTTCTGCGTTGGCCACGGTATTGCTCTTGGTGTCGCAACAACCCGA
>CANJNX010000239.1 GCA_947475495.1 Comamonadaceae bacterium
CGCGTGGTGGCCTTTCCATCGCTGAGCCTGGCCAGCGGTGCCATCAAAGGCTGGGACCGGCGCAACGCGTATTACTTTTCAATGTTGGAGAGCTTGGCCAAGCACTACCGCTTTGACATTGACGCGCCGTTTGAATCTTTGGATGCGACGGTGCAAAACGCTATTTTGTACGGCTCGGGCAGTGAGGATATCAAGTTCAGTTACACCGTGGACTCGGGTGCGTCGCAAGGCAAAAAGCTTACGAAAAAACACCCCTTTGAAGGCATTATTCCCAATATGCAGCGGCGCTACCACGAGACCGATTCAGCTTTGGTGCGGGAAGACCTTGCCCGCATGCGCAGCTCACAACCGTGTAAAGAATGCCAAGGTTCGCGCCTGCGCCGCGAAGCCCGCCACGTCAAAATTGGCGAAGGTGCGCAAGCCCGCGCTATTTTTGAGATCAGCCACAGCACCCTGCGTGAGGCGTTTTCGTATTTCAGTACGCTCACCATGCACGGCGCCAAGGGCGAGATTGCAGCCAAGGTGGTTCGCGAAATTGGCCTGCGCTTGAAGTTTTTAAACGACGTGGGCTTGAATTATCTGAGCTTGGACCGCAGTGCAGAAACGCTCAGCGGCGGCGAGTCGCAACGGATTCGATTGGCGAGCCAAATTGGTTCTGGTTTGACAGGCGTGATGTATGTTTTGGACGAGCCCAGCATTGGGCTGCACCAGCGGGACAACGACCGACTCATTGGCACCCTCAAACACCTGCGTGATATTGGCAACAGCGTGTTGGTGGTTGAGCACGACGAAGACATGATGCGGGCAGCCGACCATGTGATTGACATGGGACCTGGCGCCGGTATCCACGGCGGCCAGGTGATTGCCCAAGGCACGTTTGACCAAGTCAAAGCCAATCCGAAATCTTTAACAGGCCAGTACCTGGCTGGCACCTTGAAAATTGACGTTCCCGCGCAGCGCCGCCCGTGGCTGCCGACCGTCGCCGCCAAAGCCTACCAAGCCAAACACCCTGCCCGCTTTGCGCCCAGCCCCGCCGCCGAGCGACGCGCCCAGCGCGAAGCCCGCCACCGCGAAACCTTGGGCGACTTGCAGGCTTTGCGCGTCATAGGCGCAAGCGGCCATAACCTGCAAAACGTGAGTGTGGAATTTCCCGTGGGCTTGCTGACCTGTGTGACAGGCGTCTCAGGCTCTGGTAAATCCACCTTGGTCAACGACACGCTGTATGCCGCCGCTGCACGAACCATCCACCGCGCCAATGACGAGCCTGCGGCACACGAGTCTATCGAAGGCATTGAGCATTTCGACAAAGTGATCAATGTCGACCAGTCGCCCATTGGCCGCACGCCCCGCTCCAACCCTGCGACCTACACCGGCCTCTTCACCCCGATTCGCGAACTGATGGCCGAAGTACCGACAGCGCGCGAACGCGGCTACGGTGCTGGGCGCTTTAGTTTCAATGTGCCTGCAGGCAGCGGCGGCGGGCGCTGCGAAGCCTGTCAAGGCGACGGCATGGTGAAGGTAGAGATGCACTTTTTGCCCGATGTGTATGTGCCCTGCGATGTATGCGCCGGACAGCGCTACAACCGCGAGACTTTAGAGGTTCTCTACAAAGGCAAAAACATTGCCCAAATTTTGGAACTCACGGTAGAGGCTGCCTTTGAATTTTTTAAAGCGGTTCCTACCATCGCCCGCAAATTGCAAACGTTGCTCGACGTGGGTTTGTCGTACATCCGTCTGGGCCAATCGGCCACCACACTCTCGGGCGGCGAGGCGCAGCGTATCAAGCTGGCGCTTGAACTGAGCAAACGCGATACCGGACGCACGCTGTATGTTTTAGATGAGCCCACCACAGGGCTGCACTTTGCCGACATTGCCTTGCTACTGAAAGTTTTGCACCAGTTGCGCGACGCGGGCAACACCATAGTCATCATCGAGCACAACTTGGATGTCATTAAGACCGCCGACTGGGTGATTGATATGGGCCCTGAAGGCGGCTCGGGCGGCGGGCAAGTGGTGGGCGTGGGAACGCCAGAGGACATTGCCGCCAACCCAGAGAGTTTTACCGGGCGGTATTTGCAAAAATTACTCTAGCGGCTCTTACTTAAGCTGCGCTCTATCTAGCTCGGCCATGGCCAAACACAAATCGGCCCAGGCTTTGGCTTTGTCGGCTGCGCTGCGCAGCAAGGCTTTGGGCGTGTAGGTCACGACCACCGCAATGCCCTGGTAGCGGTAAACCACGCCGCGTTGTTTGCCCAAAGGCAACGCCAAGGCATCCGGGTGTTCGGCCAACAGCACTTGGCTGGCAAAGCGGCCCATGACGACAATGATTTTCGGTTGCGCTAGCGCAATTTCACGTTGCAGGTATGCAGCGCATTGCGTCAATTCCGCAGCTTGGGGAACACGGCCTTGGGGCGGGCGGCATTTGGTGATATTGGTCACCACGGTTTGCGCCAACTTGGCTTGCGCGCCTTTGTCCGATCCCATGCGTACAGCACCCACCGCTTTGAGCATATTGTCGAGCAGCAAGCCCGCTTCTCCCGCGAAAGGGGTGCCGCTGTCGTCTTCGTCTTCATCGGGCGGATCACCCACCACCATCCACGTTGCAAGCACACCTTTTGGCATGGCCACCAGGGTGGCGTTTTTTCGCCCGGCGCACAAGCCGCAGGCTTGGCATTGGGACGCCGTGTCGGCCAGTGCGTCCCAGTCCAAGGTGTTGATTTGGCTCAGGTCATTGGACGGCCCCGGAGCCGCTGGCGCTGCGGGTGTAGCAGACGCGACGGGGGATGCCTTGGGTACGGTTCGCGCTGGCTGACTCGGAGCCACCGCCACTTGGGGGGCAAACGACGGACCAGGCAACCACACCTGCACACCCATCTCTTGGAGCATGGCGCGTTGTCGGGTATCAAGGTCCAAAGGCATGGGTTTCTTTCAGAGGTCTAAGCGCATGACCACCGCGTCTTCACGCTGGCCGTGGGTGCTGGCATAGTAATTCTTACGCTGCCCAATGCGATGGTAGCCGTGGCTTTCATACACCTGCAAAGCGCGAACATTCCCCACCCGAACTTCCAACCACAGGGATGCTGCGCCTTGCCCGCGGGCCCACAGGCTTA
>CANJNX010000240.1 GCA_947475495.1 Comamonadaceae bacterium
AAGTCTTGGTTTGGCCAAGCTGTGCGTCGCTTGCAAGCCCCGCGTCGCTTTGTTTTCTACTGGCGATGAATTGGTGATGCCAGGCGATATCGATCCCCAAGCAATGCCAGCTGGCGCCATCTATAACTCCAACAGGTTCTTTTTGAATAGCCTCTTGCTGCGCTTGGGCTGTGAGGTCACGGATTTCGGGATCATTCCAGACCAACGCGAGGCAACTGTTGAGGCCCTCCGGCTTGCGGCAGAAAGCAACGACCTGGTATTAACCAGCGGCGGCGTTTCCGTTGGGGAAGAAGACCACGTTAAACCGGCCGTTCAAAGTTTGGGCCAATTGGACCTTTGGCAAATCGCCATCAAACCAGGCAAACCCTTTGCGCATGGTCGCATTGGCGCCTGCCATTTCATTGGCTTGCCAGGTAATCCAGTGTCGAGTTTTGTCACCTTTCTCGTATTAGTGCGCCCCTTTTTGCAGCGATTGCAGGGCGTGCGACAAGTGCCCCTTCAATCTACATCCATGCGAGCCGACTTCGATTGGCCTAGACCCGATAAGCGCCAAGAATTTTTACGTGTTCGCAGAAATGCACAAGGTGGCTTAGACCTTTTCCCGAACCAAAGTTCAGGCGTTTTGAGTTCGGTCGTATGGGGCGATGGTTTGGTGGACAATCCTGCAGGCCAGTCGATTCGCCATGGCGATCAGGTCCCCTTTGTGGCATTCAATGATCTGTTTGGGTAAGCTATAGCGATGCGTGTCCACCTTAAATATTTCGCATCGATCCGTGAGGCCATGGGTTGCGCGTCTGAAACGATTGAAACGTCGGCTCACACGCTTGCGCAGCTGCGTGATTCCTTGGCCCAAAGAGAGGGTCCGCCCGCTGAGGCTTTGCATCGAAGCAAGGTCGTTCGAATGGCTTTGAATCAACATATGGCTGAAGAAACCAGTGTGTTGGTTGATGGATGTGAAGTGGCTTTTTTTCCTCCTGTGACAGGAGGCTAGTGGGCATGGCACGGGTTCGAATTCAAAGCGAAACGTTCGACATTGCACAAGAAGTTGCGCTTGTGCAAGCCAAGGACCCCCGGGTTGGCGCAGTCTGCAGTTTTTTGGGAACGGTGCGCGATCGAAACATCCATGACGCGCAGCACGCCAATAGCGTGCAATCTTTGGAGCTTGAGCACTACCCTGGGATGACCGAAAAATCGATTGAGGCCATGATCGACGAAGCCCATCGGCGGTTCGATATTTTGGGGGCAAGTGTGGTGCACCGCATTGGCGTATTGCTCCCCCAAGATCCCGTCGTTTTAGTCTTGGTGGCTTCTGCGCACCGCGGTGAAAGCTTCAAGGCTTGCGAGTTTTTGATGGACTATTTGAAAACCCAAGCCCCCTTTTGGAAAAAAGAGCAAACGCCAGACGGCGCACACTGGGTCGACGCACGGGTGACCGATGATGCAGCTTTGGCCCGCTGGGGAATTATTGCAAGCAACGCGCAATAAGGCGCTGGAGTTGGCTTCTCCCTTGATGTAGGACAAGGTTCGGTTTTCAATGGGCCTTGAAAATCGATCCCCATGGCCCCAACTGCGGTTCAATTAGGAGATCACGATGCGTGTAGACAAACTCACCAGCAAATTTCAAGAGGCTTTATCGGACGCCCAAACGCTAGCGATTGGGCAAGACCACGCCTTCATTGAACCGCCCCATGTGCTTGCAGCCATGCTGCGCCAAGACGGTGGGCCCAAGGCCTTGCTTCAGCGCGCTGGCGTCAATGTGCAAGGCTTGCTGATTGCTGCGGAAGCAGCCATCAAGAAGTTGCCTCAAGTCCAAGGCCATGAACAGGTCCAGGTCGGCCGCGATATGGTGAGCTTGCTGCAGGCCTCTGAAAAAGAGTCTATCAAGCGTGGCGACCAGTTTGTTGCAAGTGAATTATTTTTCCTTGCTCTGGCCGACAGTAAATCTGATTTCTCCAAACAAGTGCAAGCCCAAGGCGTTGGAAGAAAAAGCATGGAAGCAGCGATCGAAGCCGTGCGTGGTGGGCAAAGCGTGGACAGTGCAGATGCCGAGGATCAACGCGAGTCGCTCAAAAAATACTGTGTTGACCTGACGGAGCGGGCCCGCGCGGGCAAACTCGATCCAGTGATTGGCCGAGACGATGAAATCCGTCGGGCGATTCAAGTGCTGCAGCGGCGTACCAAAAACAACCCTGTCCTCATTGGCGAACCTGGTGTTGGAAAAACCGCGATTGTTGAAGGTTTGGCCCAGCGAATTGTCTCGGGCGAGGTGCCTGATTCCCTCAAAGGAAAGCGCGTTTTGTCATTGGACATGGCATCACTCTTGGCGGGTGCCAAATTCCGTGGCGAGTTTGAAGAACGCCTGAAAAATGTACTCAAAGATTTGGCGAAAGACGAAGGCCAAACCATAGTCTTTATCGATGAGTTGCACACCATGGTGGGTGCCGGCAAGGCCGAAGGCGCGATGGATGCAGGCAATATGCTCAAGCCTGCGCTGGCCCGCGGAGAATTGCATTGTGTTGGTGCCACCACGCTGGATGAATACCGCAAGTACATCGAAAAAGATGCGGCTTTAGAGCGTAGGTTTCAAAAAATACTGGTCGGAGAGCCCAGTGTGGAAGCGACCATCGCCATATTGCGTGGCCTCAAAGAGCGCTATGAGAAACACCACAATGTCGATATTACCGATCCTGCCATCGTCGCTGCGGCCGAGTTAAGCCACCGCTACATCACAGACCGCTTCTTGCCCGACAAAGCCATCGATTTGATCGATGAGGCCGCGTCTAAAGTCAAAATCGAAATGGACTCCAAGCCCGAAGTGATGGACAAGCTGGACAGGCGCTTTATTCAACTTCAAATTGAGCGTGAAGCTGTCAAAAAAGAAAAAGACGAAGCGTCTCAAAAACGGTTTGAACTCATCAACGAAGAGATCAGCCGTTTACAAAAAGAAATTGCCGATCTGGACGAAATTTGGAAAGCCGAAAAGGCCAGTGCTTTAGGCAGCAGCCAAGTTCGTGAAGACATTGAAAAGCTGAAGTTTCAAATTGAAGAACTCACCCGTAAAGGGGATTTCAACAAAGTGGCTGAATTGCAATATGGGAAATTACCCGAA
>CANJNX010000241.1 GCA_947475495.1 Comamonadaceae bacterium
CATCTGTTTTTGGCAAGGAGGTCATGTTGCTTGCGCCATCTGCCACATTTCCGGTGCCACTGAGCCAAAACGAGCTCACCGGCAAGGCGCCGCGTGCGGTTCGTGCATCGTTGATAGGGTGGGTGTAAAGCAGCATTTGCATTTCATTTTGCAAGCGGCGAATGGTTTTGGCCTTTTCTTGCCTTGGAATCCACGGGTCAACGGGCTGCCCGCGAACGCGCTCAAGGGATGCGCTCGGAAAATCACGTAACAGTGGGCCGTGTGCCAGCCAGGTGTTTGCGTCTTGCCACTGCAAGGTCAGCCCGTCTTCTAAAAAGTAGGGCACCATCGCTTGCATCAGGGTTTGGGATTCGGTGTCTTCGAGAGCCAACGCGCTGGGATCGGTCATCGCCACATGGTCTGCTTGCACTTTGAGGTGACACGGCGTGATCCACGCGCTGTCTGCTTGACCGGTTTGCAGCGCGGCCCAGGGAATGAGGCCATCGGCAAAGCGGTCACCGCTTGCAATGCGCTCAGACAAAGGTGATAAATCTGAAGGCTGGCCCTTCATCTGAGAGGCCAAAGGCAGGGCCAGCAACAGTTGCCGCAAGTGGGGCAGTTGCAGCTGAGCCACTGCCAAACGGCATTGGTTTCCAAGGGGGGCGGCAAAGGGGATCACGAGATGCATCCGTGCATTGTCTCGCACTGGAAAAACCCCAGCCGCACAATGCCACAATATCCGGGTGAAACAAATCCCCTACGAACTTCTTATTGGCTGGCGCTACACCCGCGCCAGCCGCTCGACCCGGCGCAACGGCTTTATCTCATTTATATCGGGCGTGTCGATGCTGGGTATCGCATTGGGCGTTGCGGCGCTCATCATTGTGCTCAGCGTGATGAACGGATTTCAAAAAGAAGTGCGCGACCGCATGCTCAGCGTGGTCTCCCATATTGAGATTTACGCCGCTGGTGGAAATGCCTTGGCCAACCCAGCGCAAACCTTGTTAGAAGCCAAGTCCCACCCCCAAGTCATCGGGGCCGCTCCCTTTATCGCAGCCCAAGCACTGATGGCCCGCGGCGAAGAAATGAAAGGCGCGTTGGTTCGCGGCATTGACCCGGCTTTGGAGCATGAAGTCACCGATATGGCCCAGGGCCCGCAGCAGCAGTTGCTCAGCCAACTCATTCCAGGAAGTTTTGGCGTGGTCTTGGGCAATGAGTTGGCCCGCAACATGGGCGTGGTGGCCGGCGACAAAGTGACATTGATCGCGCCGAGCGGCCAAATCACCCCGGCAGGCGTGGTACCCCGTTTAAAGCAAATGACGGTGTTGGGAACATTTGACTCCGGGCACTTTGAGTACGACTCCACCTTGGTCTTGGTGAACTGGGAGGATGCGGCCAAGATTTTCCGTTTAGAAGGGCCAACAGGTGTGCGCTTGAAGCTGCGCGATCTCCACTTGGCCCGCCAAGTGGCATCGGATTTAAGCAAATCATTAACCGGCGATTTGTATTTGCGTGACTGGACTCGCCAAAACCGGACCTGGTTTGCCGCAGTTCAGGTAGAAAAACGCATGATGTTTATTATTTTGACCCTGATCGTCGCAGTGGCTGCGTTTAATTTGGTGAGCACCTTGGTGATGACGGTTACAGACAAGCGGGCAGACATCGCCATCTTGCGCACCCTGGGCGCCAGTCCTGCCAGCATCATGGGAATTTTTATGGTGCAAGGGGCGATGGTGGGGGTAATAGGTACTTTGGCTGGGCTCGTCTTAGGCCTGGGCGTTGCTTTGAATATTGATGTGATCGTTCCGGGCTTGGAGCATTTGCTTGGAGCGAGCTTCTTGCCCCAAGATATTTACCTCATCAGCCGCATGCCGAGCGACCCACAACAGGCCGACATAGTTCCTGTGGCAGTGATCAGTTTATTGATGGCTTTTGTAGCAACCTTGTATCCGAGCTGGCGAGCCTCGCAAGTGAATCCGGCGGAGGCCTTGCGCTATGAATAAAACCTCAGAGATCTTGTTGGAATGCAGGGACCTCACCAAGCGGTTTGTTGAAGGCCGCTTGGATGTATCGGTCTTGCAAGGCGTGGATTTGCAAGTGCAGCGCGGCGAAACACTGGCCATTGTGGGGAGCTCAGGCTCGGGCAAAAGCACTTTGCTGCATTTGCTCGGAGGTTTAGACGCACCTACCAGCGGAAGCGTAACCTTGTGTGGCAACAAACTCGCGGGGCTCGATGCGGCAGCGCAAGGGCGTCTGCGCAATGCCCACCTCGGTTTTGTGTACCAGTTCCATCACCTGCTTCCAGAATTCAGTGCCTTGGAAAATGTAGCCATGCCTCTGACGATTCGCCGAATGGACGCAGGTAAGGCCAAGCTTCAGGCGCAAGACATGCTCGCCAGCGTTGGTTTGTCCGATCGCATTCACCATCGCCCCGCAGAGCTGTCCGGCGGTGAGCGTCAACGCGTGGCCATTGCGCGCGCCTTGGTCACCCAACCCGATTGCGTTTTGGCCGATGAGCCTACCGGCAACCTCGACCGCACCACGGCCGATGGCGTGTTTGAACTGATGCTGCAATTGGCCAAAGACCATGGCACCGCTTTTGTGGTGGTAACCCATGACGCGACATTGGCCGCTCGCTGCAGCAGGCAGTTGCGGCTGGACCAAGGCCGTTTGCAAACGCAGTAATGTGGATTGATAGCCACTGTCACCTCGATGCAAGCGAGTTTGACGCAGACCGGGATGCAGTGCGCCACGGTGCGCGCCTTGCAGGGGTAGGGCGTTGTGTTATTCCTGCGGTAGCGGCTTCAAACTGGCAGACGGTGCGCCACTTGGCGCACCAATTCCATGACGCGTATTGCTTGGGCATCCATCCGCTGTTTGTGGATCGCGCTAGCGAAGACGACTTGGACTCCCTAGAAAAAGAGATCCAACAACACATCGAAGACGAACGGTTGGTTGCCGTCGGAGAAATAGGACTGGATTTTTTTGTGCCCGCTTTTACACAAAGTCCGCTTCGAGAAAAACAAGAATTTTTTTACCGCCGTCAATTGCAATGGGCTGCACAATTTGAACTGCCGGTGGTGCTTCACGTTCGCCGCAGCGCCGACCGGCTGCTTAAGTATTTGCG
>CANJNX010000242.1 GCA_947475495.1 Comamonadaceae bacterium
AATCTGGCCCATGCCCAGACCAAACAAGATGTACTCGACCTGATTGGTCAACAGTTCACCTTGTCAACAACGTCTGGTAAAAACTTCGATTCCTTGTATGACAGTATGACCGATCCTGTGCATAAGTCAGGCCCACAGCCTGGCTTTATTGCCGTGTTGGAACACATTCCTGCCAACCTCAAGTTTGACAAAGAAGCGCGTGAGCAGCTCTTGGACATTTTCAGAGATACCGCTGACTACTGGGGAGATAGAAAAATACCGTTCAGGTGCTTCTATTCTTTTCTGTAGCCCGTTCTGCACACACCAGCCAAGCAGAACGGGCGAATGAGGCAAACAGCGACGCGACAGCGGACGTTGGCATCGACTTAGCAGAAGGCGGCGAAAAAATGCCGACCGATCTTCTGTTGGATATTTCACCTTTGGCGCTGCGCATGAGCAGCCCTTTCAACTCAGGGTACTGGCTGGCAGCCGCTTAAATCCCGAAGGTGGGGACCACGTTGAAAAGAAAAAACCCGCGCAAGCGGGTTTTTTTATGGTCGCACCCGATGGCCGTCAGCGTGCATGCGTGTTTTGCAGCGTGAGTTGCTGGACCAAGCCAACAAACTCCGCAACGGGGATTTCTTGCGCGCGCCGTTGAAGATCAAATGCGCCGCTGAAGTTTTTCGACTCCAACCACCGCCCCAGCGAGTGGCGAATAAGTTTTCGGCGCTGGCTGAAAGCGACTTGCACCATTTCGCTAAAAAGATCGATATCGATGTTTGGCGGTTCAGCCAGGGGCACCATCCGAACGACCGCACTGTCGACCCGTGGCGGCGGATCAAAACTCTCAGGCGGAACAAACAACACATCTTCCATCGCGTAACGCCACTGCAGCATGACGCTCAAGCGGCTGAAGTCCGAGGTGTCAGGCGCTGCCACCATGCGGTCAATCACTTCTTTTTGCAGCATAAAGTGCTGGTCTTTGATGCAGTCAACATACTGCAGCAGGTGAAACAAAATCGGGGTGGAGATGTTGTAAGGCAGGTTCCCGACCACGCGCAATTTCGCAGGCGGGGTGTTCACAGTGTTCTCTTGCGCGATGTGAAAAAAATCCACCTTGAGGACGTCGGACTCAATAACACGCAGTTGGGGATGTTCGCGTAGCCGCTTGGCCAAATCACGGTCAAGCTCGATCACCGTCAGTGCGCCTAAACGCTCCACCAAAGGCTGCGTCAAAGCAGCCAAGCCCGGCCCGATTTCAACCATGTGCTGCCCAGGCAAGGGCGCGATAGCACTCACGATGGCGTCGATGATGCCGCCGTCAGATAAAAAATGCTGTCCGAAGCGCTTTCGGGCGATATGTTGCATGCAATGCGAACGTTACGGGCGCGTTATGGCTCGCGAATTTCCACAAAGGCACGGGCTCGCACATCACGCGCCCAGGTGGCGTAAGCTTCTTCTGCGCGGGCCGCTTTTAAAGTGTTGCGCATCTGTTCGCGTTGCTGCGCCAAACTCAGTTCAACGCGGCGGCGCTCGATCAATTGAATCAAATGCACGCCAAAACGTGAAACGACGGGCTGGCTGATTTCCCGGTCTTTCAGGCGGTCTAAAACGGCGTCAAACTCGGGTACAAACATGCCAGGAACAGACCAGCCTAAATCACCGCCTTGGGCTGCGCTGCCGTCTTGGGAGACATCACGCGCGGCCGCTTCAAAAGAGGTGGCGCCTGCCATGATGCGTTGGCGTACTTCGGCCAGCCGTGCGCTGGCTTGATTCGCGGTTACCTTCTCGGAGGTTCTCAGCAAAATATGCCGCGCGTGGGTTTGGACCGTGGTTTCTACCAAAGCCCCGACACGGCGGTCAATGACTTTAAGAAGGTGAAAGCCCGCATCCGAGCGCACCAACTCAGATACCGCGCCCACCCCCAATGCCTGCGTTGCCGTCACAAAACTCACGGGATAGCGGTCAGCGCGGCGCAGGCCCAATTGCCCGCCATTTTTACGTTCCGAAGCAGAAAATTCTTGCACCAAAGCCTCGAACTTCTCACCGGCAAGCACGCGGGCGCGCAGTTGTTGGGCTTGGGTTTGGGCCAGGTTGATTTGGGCCGGCGTTGGCTTTTCAGGCAGGGCAATGAGAAGCTGTGCCAGGTTGATGTCTTGTGCCAACGGGTCGGTGTTCGTGGCTTGGCGTTCGGCCAGTGCGCGGTCCACTTCGGCATCGCTGATACGCAAGCGGCTATCGACTTCTCTCTCGTGCAAACGGGCTACCATCAATTGGTCACGCAACTGGTCGCGAAAAGTTGCCACACTGGAGCCTTTGGCGCGCAGGCTTTGGTGCAATTGAGCCACGTCCATTTGATTTTGCGCAGCCACATTTCGCTCGGCTTGGTCAATGGCTGCAGCGTCAATCCGTATCCCCGTCTCGCGCGCGAGTTGCAGTTGCGCGCGCTCGCTGATCATGCGCTCAAGCACCGCACTGCGAAGCTCAGACGGGGGCGGCAGCGCGATGCGTTGTTGCGCCCGTTGTTCGCTGACTTGCTGAATTTGAAGGGTCAGTTCCGCGTGGGTTATCGGCTCGGAGTTGACCAAGGCCACAATAAAGTCGGCTTGCTGCGTGGTTTGCGCGTAGCCAAGAACGCTGCCAAAAAGAAGAAGGGCGCTAGCCCAAGAATGCAATTTCATGGTGTTCAATCGAAATTATTGAAACGGCTGACAGTGCCGCCAGTATCACGCAAGTTTTGGTAGCGTGAAATATTGGTCGTTAAGGATTTTTGGGGGCTGAGACCCAAACGGGTGAAGCCGACAAACTCTAACTGAAACATCACGCTGGAAGTAGAGGTGCTGACACTGGTTTGGACGCGGTCTAAAACCACACGGCCCAACCAACAACCGGCATCGTACTCGAGGCCCATGACGGTATTGATCACGCGGCCTTCGGTGATGCTGTAATTGACGCGCCCGACGGCATAGTAGCGGCCCTCGCCTTCGCCTTGACCGCTACCTAAATTGCGTCCTTTGTCACCCCACAGGTCGTTAAGAGGCCACTGGCCACTGGCATCGATTTGCTCGCTGGTATTGCGTTGAAAGCGGTAGGCCAGATTAAAGACGCGGTAATTGCCCGGACTG
>CANJNX010000243.1 GCA_947475495.1 Comamonadaceae bacterium
TGCCTTCTTCCACTTGCAAAAAGACCCGAGGAATGTTGCGCTGTAAGGCCAACGCTGCAAAGCTGGCCAATATTCTGGCAGCCAATCCTTGGCCTTGGGCTTGCGGCCGGGTGCGCATGCCATGGATTCCCATCCAACCGTGGCTGATGGATGCAGCGCCTGACGCCAATGCCACACCCCCTTCGCTGATACAGGCATACACCACACTAGGACTGCGACTGAGCAGCTGAACGCGTTGGGTGCCGTCCTCGAAGTCAAAACCGTCTGCGGTATAGACCGAAGCCCAGTCCGGCGTGGGGTGGTGGCTGATCGTGGCAGGCGAGGATGTACTTAGCTTGCGTATTTGGTGCGACGATCCAATGTGCACCAGAACGGGATCATGCGCTTGCAGTCCCATGTGGCCTAAGTGGCGCTGAACGTCACTTAAGCCCGCAACATCAGCCACACGAAAGTTGGGTTGCAGCTGTCGATGAAGGTAGTGCGCGTAAATCGTCTCCAGCGTTTGTCGTTCTGTATTGATATGTTGGAGTGGGACTGCGCTTTTTGCCCGCCCCACAGACGCGTTGTCAAAAGGCAAAAGCCAACCGGCGAGTTCAATCCGGTCGGGCGGGCCAACAGCGTCTACCGTGGCGCGTTCGATGCACTCGACCTCATGGTCAGCGTAAATGGCATGGGGTAAAGGCTGCATGCTTTGAATTTTGACGCAAGACTGGCCTAAACTTGCCGCCTAATGATCAATGACGTGAAAAACCAAAACTCCCCAAAGACGACCTTGGTTCTGGGTTTTGAGTCTTCCTGTGATGAAACCGGCGTAGCTTTGGTGGAAATGTTGCCGGGTAAAACACCGCAACTTTTGGCCCATGCGCTGCACAGCCAAATTGAAATGCACCAAGCCTACGGCGGGGTGGTGCCAGAACTGGCCAGCCGAGACCACATTCGCCGTGTTTTACCGCTCACAAAGCAAGTGCTTGCGCAGGGTGGGCGCAGTTTGAGTGAGGTGGATGTCATTGCTTTCACCCAAGGCCCAGGTCTGGCCGGGGCCTTGTTGGTGGGTGCCGGCGTTGCCTGTTCGCTGGCGGCGGCCTTGAAAATTCCGGTATTGGGTGTGCACCACCTCGAGGGCCATTTGCTTTCGCCGTTCCTGAGCGCCGATCCCCCAGAGTTCCCCTTTGTGGCTTTATTGGTGTCGGGCGGCCACACCCAATTGATGCGGGTTGACGGTGTTGGCCACTATGACTTGTTGGGTGAGTCGATTGATGACGCGGCAGGCGAAGCGTTTGACAAATCCGCCAAGCTCATGGGCCTGGGTTATCCAGGCGGTCCTGCACTGGCGGCATTGGCAGAGCAGGGGGACGCCAAGGCGTTTGCACTTCCTCGGCCCCTGTTGCACAGTGGCAATTTGGATTTTTCTTTTGCCGGATTAAAGACCGCCGTTTTGGTGCAATCACAAAAAATGGTGGCAAGTATGCTCAGCGAAAACCCCGTTGAAAAAACACCGAATTTGGCGTCGGGCGCTACCCCCGGATTCGAAAACTTGCCGCTGCAAGAGCGCGCCAATTTAGCGGCATCGACCCAAGCCGCGATCACCGATATTTTGGTGAAGAAATCACTAAGCGCATTAAAAGAAACAGGCCTTAAACGACTTGTGGTGGCAGGCGGGGTGGGAGCGAATCAAAGCCTGCGCTTGCAACTCAATGCGCAATGTGCACTGCGTGGTGTGCGGGTTCATTACCCCGAATTGCATTTGTGCACTGACAACGGCGCCATGATCGCGATGGCCGCGGCCATGCGCTTGCAAAGCGGCTTGCAGCAAGCCAACACGAACTACGCATTTAACGTCAAGCCGCGCTGGCCATTGCAAACCTTGTAAGCCCGCTTTGTTTAGCGACAGCTTGTACCGGGCTTAGTTGATCGCCAATTCAGCTGCGTGACTCAAGGGTATCTTTTTGACCAAGGTCAAAGTAAGCACCCCATTTTCCAACTTCGCTGTGCTGCTTGCGCTGTCAATCTCTTGAGGAAATTCGTAAGCCGAGCGGTAACTGCGGGGTGCATCTTCTTTGGATTCGATGCGAACCACAGCCCCTTCAATGGCAATGCGCAGCTGCTCTTTGCTCACGCCAGGCACATCTAAGCGCAAAGTGAATTGGGTTTCATCTTGGGTGTACGCACCGTTGTTGCGGTTGGCATAAGCTACCGCGTGGTTTAAAAACTGCTCAGCGGCGCGTCCTGCTTGGGCGTAGGCTGGGCGACGCAAAGGACTGTTCAAAGCGGAGGTCAAAGAAGCTGCCATGGGCGATTGGGGAGAAGCAAAATACATAAAGTACTCCAAGTACACTGCGCGGCTCTCACATTGATCGCCACATGTTCCAAAGGTGTGCGCTGTCGGCCTTAATTCAAGTGAAATTTTCTATGTTTATTCTTTCTTCCCAGGCCTTGAAATTTTTCTTTGCAACACTATCTGTGGCGTGCCTATTTCTCGTGGCAAACGCAAGCAATGCCTTCGCGCAGCCATCGATTCCCCCACTAAAACTTGCGCTCATTGAAGGCCTCAGTGGGGCCAATGCCAATGGGGGCGAGGCGGTCTTTCGCAACTTGGCTTGGGCGGTGGAGCGTGTGAACGCACGTGGTGGGCTGGTCTTAGGGCCTGAGGCCAGGCAGGGGCTTGCGCTCGAGCGCTTTGACAGCAAAGGCCAAACAGATGACGCGTTAACCAACCTGCGTTTGGCCATCGATGGCGGCGCTCGCTTTATTTTGCAGGGAAACTCGTCTGCAACAGCCGCCGCTCTGATCGAGGCCATCAACAAGCACAACGAGCGCGAGCCCAGCAAGCGGGTTCTGTTCTTGAACTATTCCGCCGTAGAGCCCGCCTTGACCAATGCACTGTGCAGCTTTTGGCACTTTCGCTATGACGCCCATGCGGATATGCGCATGGCGGCGCTCATGGACGTTATGCGGGAAGACAAAGCGCTCAAAAATGTGTACCTGATTGGCCAGGATTACAGTTTTGGCCAAAGCGTTTTGCGAGAAGCCAAACGCCAAATCTCTTCGCAACGCCCCGACATCAAAATCGTGGGCGAAGAACTGCACCCCA
>CANJNX010000244.1 GCA_947475495.1 Comamonadaceae bacterium
AACGTGCCATAAAAATCTTCGCTGCGCTCCGTGAATTTGTCGATGCGTTGGTATTCCTCACGCCACTTGCGGGTCTTTTTTTCGAAGGCCTTGGCCATGTAATCGAGCTGTGCATTGGTCAGCGACGGTACGATGGCGGCTGCGCTGGGCAAGACGCGCTCGCTGAGCGCATCCATGCGCGTCAGCGCTTTTTCATACAAAGCGCAAACCTGGGGTCCGTTGACTGGGCCGCTGGCCAATGTTTGCGCTGATCCGAAAAAGTCGGCAATGTGGGGCAACTCTTCTTTTCGGTGCCAGTCCATCAACTTGCTGAGCTCGGCCCGGGTTTGTGCGCCTTGGGATTTGTCAAAATCCGCATACCCGTCCAGCCACCAGTAAAGCAGGGTGGGCGCGTTGTTGTAGCTCAGGCGCAGGGCAGAGCATCCGCCCAATGCCAGCGCCAAGCCCACACCCCAGAGCCAAGCCCGTGGCCGGGCGCTGATAATGGCAGTTATTTGGCGTCCCCTTGCTTGTAAGCGAAAGCGTGCCAGCCAAGATTTCAAAAGAGGCATACCGTGAGCTCAAACCATTTAGAAAACCACCAAAGTACCACGAGCGCGCCTACGCCTGCGGTGGATGTGGTCATTATGGCGGCGGGTAAAGGCACGCGCATGAAAAGCCGTCTGCCCAAAGTCTTGCAGCAGCTCGCCCACAAGCCCTTGCTGCAACACGTCTTAGCCACCGCAGAACAACTCCATGCCCGCAGCGCGGTGGTCATTACCGGTCATGAAGCAGTGCAAGTGGAAGCGGCCTTGTCGCACCTGCCTTCCGCTTTGCCTTTGAAGTTTGTACGCCAAGAGCCCCAACTAGGTACGGGCCACGCCGTCCAACAAGCCGTTCCTGCGTTGGAAGACGACGGCGTGGTGGTGGTGCTCTCTGGGGATGTGCCCTTGACCCAAGCCGACACCTTGCACGCCTTGATCGCCCTGTGCGCCGGGCAGCATGTGGCACTGCTTACCTTGGATATGCCCGACCCCACGGGCTATGGCCGCATTGAGCGCAACGGTGATGCCGTTCGCGCCATCGTGGAACACAAAGATGCGACACCTGCGCAAAAGGCATTGACCGAAATTTACAGCGGCATCATGGCTGTGCCTGCACGCTTGCTCAAAGCTTGGCTCGCTCGACTCGACAATAAAAATGCCCAAGGGGAGTATTACCTGACCGACATCGTGAAGTTTGCCGTTCAAGATGGTGTGCGCGTCTTGGCCCACACCATCACAGACGCGGTGCAGGTCGCTGGAATCAACAGCCCCGTGCAGCTGGCAGAGCTCGAGCGCGCTTACCAACATCGCCTGGCATTGGCGCTGATGGAGCAAGGTGTTCGTCTCAAAGACCCCGCGCGCTTGGATGTGCGCGGCGTGTTGGCGTGCGCTGCGGATGTAGAGATCGACATCAATTGCATCTTTGAAGGCCGCGTGTCCTTAGGCGAAGGTGTGAAAATTGGCGCGAACTGCGTGATTGCTAATTGCTCGATTGCAGCGGGTGCGGTGATCCATCCTTTCACGCACATCGATGGCGAAAAACTCGGCGTGGCCGTGGGTACGGACGCCCGCGTTGGGCCCTTTGCCCGCTTGCGCCCCGGCGCGCAGCTCGGAGCGGACGTACACATCGGCAATTTTGTGGAAGTGAAAAATTCCATACTGGCCAAAGGCGCCAAAGCCAATCACTTGGCTTATCTGGGCGATGCCACGGTGGGCGAACGCGTGAATTACGGCGCAGGTTCCATCACCGCCAACTACGATGGTGCTAACAAACACCGCACCGTGATTGAAGCTGATGTCCACATTGGAAGCAACTGTGTGTTGGTCGCGCCAGTCACCATAGGCGCAGGCGGCACAGTGGGCGCGGGCTCGACGATTACCAAGAGCACCGAAGCGGGCGCATTGAGCGTGGCGCGGGGCAAACAGGTGAGCATTGCCAACTACCAGCGGCCGGCAAAAAAACCGAAGGATTAACTCCGCAACACCGGCCAGGTGCTGGTGAACTTCGCGCGCTTGGTGGCAAAAAATGCCTTCACATTGCGCACATTGGCGTCTTGCGTGAGCAGGCGTTGGGTGAGGGCCAGATAGTCGGGCATGTCCGCCGCTTGCACCACCAACATGAAGTCCGGCCCAGGCGACACACGCCAACATTGCTGCACGGCATCTTCTGCCACCGCACGTTGTTCGAACGCGTTGAGGTGCTCCGCGCCTTGCGTGTCTAGCGTCACTTCTACCAACGCGGTTAGACCATGGCCAAGAGCCGCGCCCAATTTGTCGGCGTTGAGCACCGCGATTTGCCGTTCAATCCAGCCTTCGTTGGTCAAGCGCTTGACGCGACGCAGGCACGTAGGCGGCGAGATGTTGAAGCGCTCGGCCAAGGCCACGTTGCTCAACGTGGCGTCATGCTGCAAGGCATCGAGTAGTTTCAGATCGGTATCGTCAAGAAATTCTTGCTTCATAAATTGATTTAATTGAAATTAAATTGCAAAATAATTGATTGGTGGAATTTTCGTTCAATTTAGTTGAGAAACAAAGAAGAAATTTCTTTAAGGTATGTTTAATATCCAAGCAACCCCCTTTAGGAGTGCTTTTTATGTGTGGCATCGTCGGCGCGGTTTCTACGCGCAACATCGTTCCTATCCTTGTCCAAGGTTTGCAGCGGCTCGAATACCGCGGTTACGACTCTTGCGGAGTGGCGGTGCATGCAGCCAGTTTGGGTGCGAAGCAGGGGGGCTTGCAGCGCGCGCGCAGCACGGCGCGCGTATCGGAGCTGATAGACCAAGTCAAGGCCGACCACATCGAAGGCGGTACCGGTATTGCCCATACCCGCTGGGCCACCCACGGCGCGCCTGCGGTCCACAATGCGCACCCGCACTTTAGCCACGGCACGGGTGCAGGTGCGGGCGAATCAAAACACGGCCGGGTGGCCTTGGTCCACAACGGCATCATCGAAAACCACGATGAGCTGCGCGCTGCGCTGCAAGCCAAGGGCTACGAATTTTTAAGCCAAACCGATACCGAAGTGATTGCCCATTTGGTAGACAGCCTCTACAACGGTGAT
>CANJNX010000245.1 GCA_947475495.1 Comamonadaceae bacterium
GCGAAAAAACGCTTTGCTCATGACAACTGCTTTTGGAGAAAAATGGCGGTTGCTTTCAGGGCATCGCGCCCTTCAGGCAGAAAGCGCGCCAACACGGGGAAAGCATGGGGTGGCTTGTCCCACTCCAATAGTTCAGCGCGTCCACCCTGTGAGGTGATTTTTTCATAGAGTTGTCTTGCGTCATCGCGCAAAACTTCGACCTTGCTGGCAATGATGAGACACGGCGGCAAGCCGGTCACCGCGCCGCGCAGGGGAGACATGCGCGGATGGTCCAGGGATAGGTCAGAGGCATACAGGAGCGCAAACTCATCGAGAATTTGGGTGTTGAGCATCACGTCGTGGTTGGCGTTTGCGCTGCAACTCGGGCTGTTGTTTTGCAAATCAATCCAGGGAGAGAACAGCACCAAGGCTTTGGGCGCTGGGAGTTGGGCGTCGCGAATGGCTTGCGCTGTGGCCAGCGTGATATTGCCACCCGCACTGTCGCCGGCTAAGAACAGTCGCTTAGCAGAAAACCCTTGTGCAAGTAGCGCGCTGTAGACGGCGAGGGCATCGTCTAAACCTGCAGGAAAACGGTGTTCGGGTGCCAAACGGTAGTCCACCATCAGCACCGTGGCATTGGCTTTGTCGCACAGCATGGCCGCCATATCCCGATGGCTGTTCAGGCTTCCGGCGACAAAACCACCACCATGAAAATATACGCAAATGGGGGCATTGGAAGCGTTGGCGTTTCGTTCATGCTCTATCCACTCCACCTTGACGCCTGCAACGGTGTCGGGTCGCACTTGGATGGATGAAGAAACCCGGCTGCGATCGACGGCCAACAATTTCCGGTTGCGAAGAAATCGCTGCTGGGGTTCCAATCGCATAGCCGCTTTTTGCGCGGCGCGAAAGAGCGCATTGAGCGCCATATTTTGAATACTCATGGTCCGGTGTCTACTAAAAATTCTTGGGCTTGGAAGCGGGATAATTTCCAACGCATATAAAACGTGGTCCACGGCCAATTGGTGCTGTTGCGGCCATTTTTGTCAATAAAGTAGCTGCTGCATCCGCTGTTCCAAACCGTGTCTTTGAGTGCAACTTGAACCAGCGAGTTGTATGTTGCAAACTGCAAAGGATCCACGGCAATGGTGCAGAGTTTTTTCTTCTTCGCTGTTTTAAGTGCGCTTGCAATCCATTGCAGCTGGGCTTCAATGATGACAAAGGCCGATGAAAACGTATACAGGTTAGGACCGAACGTCAGAAATAAATTCGGACAGTCTTGCACCATGGTTCCGTAATAGGCGCTCGCAGACCCTCCCCACAAAGACGCCAGGGTTTGGCCACTCGCGCCCACAATACGCTGTGCAATGGGCGGGTCGGCCACTTCAAAACCAGTGGCAAAAACAAGGGCATCGACTTCGCACTGCGTGCCGTCACTGGCAATGAGTGTGCTACCTTGAATCTCAGCAATGCCAGAGACCACCTGCACGTTGGACTGCGCCAGCGCGCGGTACCAGGTATTGGATTGCAAAATGCGTTTGCATCCGACGGAGTAATCAGGCGTTACTTTCGCACGCAGCTGCGGGTCTTGGATACCACGTTGAATGTTTTTAAGACCTGCGCTTTGGAGCCGTTGGACAAACATCGGGTACCTGAGACTGCGGTTGAGAATTTCAAACTGCAGGTAAAGCAAACTTCGGAAAAGGGATTGCACAAAAGGATATTTTTTGAATCGGTTTTGCCAAGCCGTCGAAATAGGCGCATCCATTTTGGGTAACACCCACGGCGCTGTGCGTTGAAACAAAGTGAGTTGCCCCACTTGTTTTTGGAGCAGGGGTAAAAACTGAATCGCTGACGCGCCTGAGCCAATCACCGCAACACGCTTGTCTTGAAAGCCATACCCGTGGTCCCATTGGGATGAATGAAATTGCTTACCCTTAAAAGTCTCTAGGCCTTGGATCTTGGGCGTAATTGGCACATGCATGGGCCCACAGGCCAGGATGACAAATTGGGCAGTGAAGGCGCCTTGTGAAGTTTCCAGCTGCCAAAGCTTTTCTTCTGGCTTCCACTGTGCATGCATCAATTCGGTGTGCAGCTGCACGTGGGGCATGACCCCAAATTTTTCAGCCGTGTCATGGGTGTATTGCTTGATTTGACTTTGCTTGGCAAACAAACGATCCCAAGCGGGGTTGGGTGCAAAAGAATAGGAATACAAAGCCGATGGAATATCGCAACCGCAATCGGGGTAGCTGTTGTCACGCCAAACGCCGCCAATTTCAGCGCCTTTTTCTAGAACTGCAAAGTCGATTCCCAGTTTTTGCAAAGTAATAGCCGCACCGATTCCTGCGAACCCCGCGCCCACAACCACAACGGTGAAGTGCGTGTCTTTCACTTTGCTTTGACTGATTTGGAATGGTTCATAAGAAACTGGGGTTTTATCTTAAAGGGTGGGGGCAGAAAAAAGTAGGATTTAGTCTCTTGCGCGACCGCTTATTTTTGATCTGCAAGTATGTTCGGTCTGAGGCAAATTTTTGAAAAGGGGGCAATGGTATGGCACTGAACTTGGTATTGCGCAGTGATGCGGCGGGTATTACAACTTTGTCACTGAATCGGCCCGAGAAGCTCAATGCATTGACGCCAGACGTGTTCGTGGCTTTGCGTTCGCATCTGGATGCGATAGCGAAAGATCCATCGGTGGCCTGTGTGGTGCTGCAAGGCGCTGGCAGGGCTTTTTGCGCGGGCCATGACCTGTCTGCTATTGCCGATCATGCGCCAGCCCCGAGCCCCCACTTTGAGGCCGAAACCATTGACGCTTTAGAGGCTTTGCCACAACCCACGATTGCGCGTTTGCACGGCCACTGCTTTACCGGCGGTTTGGAGTTGGCTTTGGGCTGTGATATTTTGATGGCGGCAGAGTCCACCAAACTGGGCGACACCCATGGCCAATGGGGCTTGGCTCCGATTTGGGGGATGTCAGTGCGCCTGCCCAAGCGCGTCGGGGTGTCGCGCGCCAAGGAGTTGATGTTTACGAGTCGCCGTATCAACGGACGCACGGCCGCTGATATCGGTTTGGTGGATTACTGTTTTGCAGA
>CANJNX010000246.1 GCA_947475495.1 Comamonadaceae bacterium
AAGGAAATGCTATGACTGATATGGGACAAACCTTGATCGTATGGGCCGCCATTCTTGGGGCTATCGCGGCTGGATCCATGGTGCTCGGTGCCATCGTTGGTATCACTACACCTATGTCCAACGGGACTGTCGGAGCCATGTGTGGCTTTGGTGCAGGCGCATTGATCTCAGCGCTTGCGATCGAATTGGTCTCGCCCACGGTGGTTGCCTTGTCCAATGCGGATGTAGCCAATCGAAGCACTGAAACCCACCACTTTGTCACCTTGTTGTTGGCGATGGTTGGTGGGGGCGTTATCTTTATTTTTCTAGACCAACTGCTCAGTGCCCATGGCGGGTATTTGCGCAAAGGTGCTTATTTAATTTCTCAGCACTCCAAAAATAAACACAAGCAGCAATCGGAGTTGATGCAATCCATCGGCAACTCCTCCTTTTTCAGCAGTATGGAACCCGACTTGATGCACGAACTCGTCAAAATGTTGCACCCCAAGTTTTTAGTTGAAGGTGAAGCACTCTTTAGCATCGGAGATGCTTCGAACGAGTTGTACATTGTGAGAACCGGAAGCTTGTCTCTGACGCATGCAGATGGCAGTGAGCGCATGGCAGAACGCGGCGACTTGATTGGTGAAGTGTCCTTTCTAGCGCATCAACCGCACGGAACATCGGCAGTAGCAGAACACGGCCCTGCCGAATTGCTGGTTTTGCACAAAGCCCAGTACGAGTCTTTTGCCCGCCAATATCCTGCATTTGCAAGCACCGTCAGAGAACTTGCCAGTGAGCGTATTTCGGAAAACAAACGCCACTTGGATCAGGCCGCCATTGCCAAGCAACAATGGGCAGACTTGGCCATTACAGCCCTGCGCAGCGGCGCCAACGATGTTCCTAGCGCCCGCGATTTGACGTCTATGAAGGAAGAACACAGCAACGCTGGCATGGCCATTTGGCTGGGCAACCTTCTAGACGTCATCCCTGAGAGCTTTGTGATTGGCACCGTCATGCTGTCTCTGGTCGCAGCAAAAACGACGGCTGGTGTTCCCCTGACGTTTTTTGATGTGATGCCACTCACTTTGGTAGGCGCATTGTTCTTGTCCAACTTTCCTGAAGCCTTGTCGGCCAGCGTCAACATGAAGCAACAGGGGTTTTCCACCACCAAAATCATCGTGCTGTGGATGACTTTAACGGTGATTTGTGCCCTAGGCGCAGCGTTTGGCGCCTATGTTGGAGAATCGATTCCGCACAGCGCCATGATTGTGGTTGAAGGCATTGCCGCAGGGGCCATGTTGACCATGATAGGTTCGGCCATGCTTCCTGAAGCCGCCCACTTGTCTACGCCGAACATGGCAGGGTTCTCAACCCTGATCGGATTCATTGCAGCGGTAGGCTTCAAGCTCTTCGAATAGAGCGTCTCCTGGGCTAGGGGGACTGCTCTGCTTAGGCCACGCGCAAGCGTGCGCCAGCCAACTCGGTTTGCAACACCAGACGGTGTGGGGCACTAAAACAGAGAAAGCGCTTGTTTGTTGCGCGGCCAATGGCGCACACCCCGAGTTGCTGGGCAACCGCTTGGCCCATTTGGGTGATTCCGCTGCGAGAAATCACAATCGGAACCCCCATCTGCGCTGCTTTGATCACCATTTCGCTGGTCAAGCGGCCAGTGGTGTAAAACACCTTGTCGCTGGCTTTGAGGCCAGACGCGCCTTGCAAGGACATCCACCCTGCGATGGCATCAATGGCGTTGTGGCGGCCCACATCTTCCACAAACATCAACATCGACTCGCCTTCAAACAAGGCGCAACCATGCACAGACCCTGCCGCTTTGTAAATGCTTTCATGCAGCCGGATGGTGTTCACAATGCCATAGATTTGGGCCTGCGTGATGTGGGAGATGGGTAACACAATGGTGTCCACATCGGCCATTAAATCGCCAAACACACTGCCTTGGCCGCAACCCGTGGTGACCACACGGCGTTGCGTTTTTTCCTTGAGGTTCGCAATCCCCGCATAGGTTTTGACAGCAGCGGCTCCGACTTCCCAGTCTACGGTCACAGACTCTATGTCGCGCACGTTTTGGATCAGCCGCTGGTTCAACAAGTAACCCAAAACCAGCCATTCAGGCTGGGCACCCAAGGTCATCAGCGTCACCAACTCTTGTTTGTTCACATAGACCGTTAAAGCCCGCTCCGAGGGAATCTCTAGAGATTGGCTGTCGCCAAACTCATTGACAACCGCAATCGTGTGCGTCAAAGGCGCACGCGATTGGGTTAAGCGGGGCAAGGGCTTTTTGCTTGTCACTGGGGGCCGTAACCTGGAACACTGGCTGGGGTTCCGCCTTTTTCAATTGCAACTGCGCAGTACTTGAACTCAGGAATTTTTCCAAACGGATCGAGTGCCGCATTGGTCATCAAATTGGCCGCAGCTTCATAGTAAGCAAACGGGATAAACACCGCACCGCGCGGTGTTCCATCGTCCCTGCGCACGTGAATAGCTACCTGACCGCGGCGCGACTGCACCGTGATGACATCCCCTGTATCCAATCCCATTTTGGCCAAGTCTTCGCCACACATCGACGCGGTAGCCATGGGCTCAATGGCATCAAGCACGCTGGCGCGTCGCGTCATGCTTCCGGTATGCCAGTGCTCGAGCTGCCGCCCTGTGATCAATACAAATGGGAATGCATCATCGGGTCTTTCATTGGCAGGAATGATGTCCGCTGGGACCAAGTGAACCAAGCCATCATCGGTTGCGAACTTTTTCAAGAACACGGTTGGAGCGCCGGGATCATCCTCGGTCAAGCAGGGGTAGGTGACGCTGGATTCACGCTGCAAGCGCTCCCAAGTGATTCCAGAGATCGCCGTGTGCATCGCCCGACGCATCTCGTCATACACCTGGGCCACGCCATCAAATTCACCTTGGTAATCCCAATGCAGGCCCATGCGCTTGGCGATATCTTGAATGATCCACAAATCAGGGCGCGCTTGGCCAGGCGGGTTTAAGGCTTGCTTGCCGAGTTGCACCATCCGGTCGGTATTGCTGACCGTGCCATTTTTTTCTGGCCACGCGGTGGCAGGCAAG
>CANJNX010000247.1 GCA_947475495.1 Comamonadaceae bacterium
GCTCCGCGTATTTGTGCCGCAGCACCCACGTCAACGCCCCAGGTCGGTTGCGAGACGATGAACACCTTAGGCTGCGCGTCGATTTCTCGGCCCACAATGAATTTTTGCAAATTACCACCCGAGAGTGAGCGCGCTACCGCCCCGGAGCCATTGGCCTTCACCTGAAAGCGGCTAATGATGGCGGCGGCTTGCGCGTGCAATGTTGCCAAAGAAATCCAACCGCCTGCAAAGCCAGGATACGCAATGGCTTCGTTGCGGGTGAGCATCAGGTTGTGCGCCAAACTCAAGTCGGGAACTGCGCCGCGCCCCAAGCGTTCTTCGGGGACAAAGTGCAGTCCGTTTTTGCGCCGGCCCCCGGGATGCATCTGCGACACGTCGTGTGCGCCCATGTGAATACTGCCATTGGGCGAGCGGCAATCTTCACCTGACAAGGCATACAAGAGCTCGCGCTGGCCGTTGCCAGAGACACCTGCAATACCCACCACTTCGCCGGCACACACTTGCAAGTCAATGCCATGTAAATCCACCCCAAATTGGTCTTCGCGGGGCAGGCTCAATTGGTGAACGGTTAGACGCGCTTCGCCTGTCTCGCGTGCGTTGTGCACCAGCTTGGGGGGCTCGGCACCAATCATCAAGCGCGACAACGAGGCGTTGGATTCCTCGGCGGGGTTACACACCCCTGTGACCTTGCCCCCGCGCAGCACCGTGCAGGCATTGCACAGCGCACGGATTTCGTGGAGCTTGTGGCTGATGTACAAAATACTGCAGCCTTCCGAGGCGAGTTGTTTGAGCACAATAAACAGCTTGTCAACCGCTTGGGGCGTGAGCACGGAGGTGGGCTCGTCCAAGATCAACAGCTGTGGATTGGTCAACAAGGCGCGAATGATTTCCACCCTTTGCATCTCTCCCACGCTCAAGGTGTGCACGGGTCGGCTCGGATCGATATCCAAACCATATTGCGCTGCTTTGGCGTTGATGCTTTGGGTGACTTGGGCCAGGGTCAAACTTTTTTCCAGGCCAAGCCACACGTTTTCGGCCACCGTGATGGTGTCAAATAAATTGAAATGCTGAAACACCATGCTGATGCCCAAAGCACGCGCCTCTTTGGGGTTGCGAATGTGGGCCACTTGGCCGTTGAAAACCATCTGGCCGGCGTCGGGTTTGATCGAGCCGTAAATAATTTTCATCAACGTGGACTTGCCCGCACCGTTTTCACCCAATACCGCGTGGGTCTGGCCCGGCATGACCGTGAGCGCAATACCGCTGTTGGCGATGACGCCGGGGTAGGCTTTGGTGATACCGGTGAGTTGCAGTCTGGGCTTATCCATGAAAAAGTCTCATTGTTTTTTGAACATCACAGGCCAGCGGCCACCGCTTTGACCCGTTCACGTAGCCACCGGTTGGCCGCCGATGCGTGGGTTCGTTCATGCCACAGTTGGTAGTACACCATTTTAGGAAAGTCTACGGGACACGAAACGACAACGACCGGCAAGGTCTTCACAAACCCCTCGCAGTAACGCCGACCGGTGGTGAGCACTAGCAAAGTCGATGCCACCATCGCAGGGATCAAGCCAAAGTGGGAACACCGGGCGACCACATTGCGCTGCAAACCCAACTCCAAAAGGTGACCATCAATCACACCTTTGGCTCCAGGATGGGTCGCCCCAGGGGCGATGTGTTCCGCCTTGAGCCAATCGCCACGGTCCCAGCCGCGGCGAACCGCGGGATGTTTTTGTGAGACCAAGCACACCACATCGTCGCTAAACAAGGGGGCTTGGTGCATGTCTGCAGGCAAAGAAGGCCAATTGCCGATCACGATGTCGGCCTCGCCACTGGCAAGCTGCGCGCGGTAGTCCGAGGCAGAGGTCAAAGGCAAAATTTCTATGGCCGCATAGGGCGCTTGATTTTTGATCGATGCGACCAACTGGGGCAAAAAGGTCGGAGCCAAATAATCCGATGCGGCAATACGAAAAACATGCTGGGCCGAACTGGGAATAAATTCGCGGGCGTCCGAAAAAAGCACTTCGGCCGAGCGCAAAAGCTGGGCACTGGGCTCGACCATGCGCAAACCCGCATCGGTTGGCACCATGACAGCGCCTGAACGCACCAAAAGAGGGTCACCCGAGGCACTGCGCAAGCGTTTTAAACAGGCGCTCACCGCCGGCTGGTGCATGCCCAGTCGGATGGCGGCCTTGGAAACACTGCGCTCGGTCAACACGGTATGTAAAACCTTTATCAAGTGAAGGTCTATCTTGTCGAAAAGCGGGGGTAAGCTCATATGCAAAGGTGGATAGGTGTCATATGCTATCGCGTATAGCACTGAAGAATCTACCGATTTACCCTCATGGCCGGAGAACCAAGCACATGAAACCCCAGACCATTCGATTTTTGAAAAACGGCGAAGCCATCACTCTGCACGACGTGCCGCCAAGCCGGACCTTGCTCGAAGTATTACGCGAAGACCTGCACTGCACCGGAACCAAAGAAGGTTGCGGCGAAGGTGATTGCGGTGCCTGTACCGTTGTCGTCGGACAAGAGCGCGACGGGAAATTGCAGACCCGTGCGATCAACAGCTGTATTCGTTTGGCCCATTCGGTGGATGGCTTGGCCGTGTGGACGGTGGAAGGTTTAAGCCAAGACACTAGCGCACCCCACCCTGTACAAGAAGCTTTGTCGCAATGCCATGCTTCGCAATGCGGTTTTTGTACACCGGGTTTTGCCATGAGTTTGTTCGCGCTGTACCAACAACATGCCGGTCAAACCATTGACCGCGCAACGGCACAGAATGCGCTGTCGGGCAATTTATGCCGCTGCACGGGCTACCGCCCGATTGTCCAAGCAGCCCAAGCCATGCAAGCCCTTCCCGCTGTGGTTTTGGATGATCAAAAAATCCTGAGCGCTATGGCCGCGCTGACTGCCAAGCCCCCAACCCCAAGTTCGTACCTGCTACCACGCACTTTAAAAAGCCTGCTGCAACTGCGTAAACAATGGCCCGATGCGCAACTGGTTGCGGGATGCACCGATGTCGGTCTGTGGGTAACCAAGCAACAC
>CANJNX010000248.1 GCA_947475495.1 Comamonadaceae bacterium
GCTGTGAGCGTGGTTTTGCCATGGTCAACGTGGCCAATCGTGCCTACGTTAACGTGGGGCTTGGTTCGTGTGAATTTTTCTTTTCCCATAAATTTTCTCCAAAAGAGCTAGTTCCCGTGTGTGATTTAACGTCTGCACGGTATTGCTTATTCACCTCGCACGGGCACGAGGCGGCATACCGTCGCAGACAACTGAAATTACTTAGCGCGTGATGCCATGATGGCTTCAGACACATTACGCGGAGCTTCCGTGTAGTGCTTGAATTCCATCGTGTAAGACGCACGTCCTTGTGACATAGAACGCAAGGTGGTGGAGTAGCCAAACATTTCTGACAGAGGAACTTCCGCCTTGATTGCTTTACCGCCACCAACCATGTCTTCCATGCCTTGGACCATACCGCGGCGTGATGACAAATCGCCCATCACGTTACCAGCGTAGTCTTCAGGGGTTTCGACTTCAACGGCCATCATGGGCTCGAGAATGACGGGGCCGGCTTTGCGGCAACCTTCTTTGAAGCCAAAGATCGCCGCCATTTTGAACGCCAATTCGTTAGAGTCCACATCATGGTAGGAACCAAAGTGGAGCGTGACTTTGACGTCAACCACGGGGTAGCCCGCCAAAACGCCTTGCGTTACTGCTTCATGAATGCCTTTTTCAACCGCAGGGATGTATTCGCGAGGAACCACACCGCCTTTGATCGCATCCACGAACTCAATGCCTTTGCCAGCTTCGTTGGGTTCGATCTTCAAAACCACGTGGCCGTACTGGCCCTTACCACCGGATTGGCGAACGAATTTACCTTCAGCGTCTTCAATGGTTTTACGAATCGTTTCGCGGTAGGCCACCTGAGGCTTGCCGACGTTGGCTTCCACGCCAAACTCACGCTTCATGCGGTCCACAATAATTTCCAAATGCAACTCGCCCATGCCGGCAATCAAGGTCTGGCCTGATTCTTCGTCTGTTTTGACACGGAAAGAAGGATCTTCTTGGGCCAAACGCTGCAAAGCAATACCCATTTTTTCTTGGTCGGCTTTGGTTTTTGGCTCAACCGCTTGGGTAATCACTGGTTCAGGGAAAATCATCCGCTCAAGCATCACGATGGCTGCCGGATCGCACAGCGTTTCGCCGGTCGTCACATCTTTCAAACCAATACAAGCGGCGATGTCGCCAGCCACAATTTCGCTGACTTCTTCACGCTTGTTGGCGTGCATCTGAACAATCCGTCCGATACGCTCTTTTTTGCCGCGAATCGGGTTGTACACCGTATCGCCTTTTTGCAAGACGCCAGAATACACGCGCACAAACGTCAACTGACCCACAAATGGATCGGTCATCAATTTAAAGGCCAAAGCAGAGAACTTCTCAGTATCAGATGCTTGACGAACTACCGGGGCTTCGTCTTCGTCCATGCCATTCACAGGCGGGATGTCCACCGGGGAGGGCATGAACTCAATCACAGCATCCAACATCCGTTGAACACCCTTGTTCTTGAATGCTGAGCCGCAGTACATCGGCTGAATTTCGCTGGCAATGGTGCGGGTGCGAATTCCGAGTTTGATTTCGTCTTCAGACAAGTCGCCTTCTTCAAGGTACTTGTTCATGAATTCTTCGGACGCTTCCGCTGCGGCTTCCACCATCTTTTCACGCCACTCTTTTGCCAACGACAGCAACTCCGCTGGAATCTCGTGGTATTCGAAAAGCATACCTTGCGACGCTTCGTCCCAAATGATGGCCTTCATTTTGATCAAGTCAACGACGCCGGTGAAGTTTTCCTCTGCACCGATAGGGATCACCATTGGCACTGGGTTGGCTTTCAAGCGCAACTTCATCTGGTCAACCACTTTGAAGAAGTTGGCACCGGTGCGGTCCATCTTGTTCACGAAGGCCAGACGAGGCACTTTGTATTTGTTGGCTTGACGCCAAACCGTTTCTGACTGGGGCTGTACGCCGCCCACTGCGCAGTACACCATGCAGGCGCCGTCGAGCACGCGCATGGAGCGCTCCACTTCAATCGTGAAGTCAACGTGTCCGGGGGTGTCAATGATGTTGATGCGGTGTTCAGGCAAGGACTTGTCCATACCCTTCCAAAAGCATGTGGTTGCAGCAGACGTGATCGTGATGCCGCGCTCTTGCTCTTGCTCCATCCAGTCCATGGTGGCAGCGCCATCATGCACTTCACCGATTTTGTGGTTCACGCCGGTATAAAACAAAACGCGCTCAGTCGTTGTAGTTTTACCAGCGTCGATATGCGCAGAAATACCAATGTTGCGGTAGCGCTCAATAGGGGTATGGCGAGCCATGAGGAATCCTTCGTTGATCTAAATCTTCATAACGCTGCGCTACACCATGTTGCACAGCCTGCAGCACTCTCACCCGGCACCATTCCCGCAAACGCACCAAAGGTACAGTCCGGGAATGTGCGCCTTGGCGAGGGCCGCGAAAGTTCCGGTTCTTAGAAACGGAAGTGCGAAAACGCTTTGTTTGCTTCTGCCATGCGGTGAACTTCGTCACGCTTTTTCATGGCGCCGCCACGGCCTTCAGTGGCCTCTAACAATTCATTAGCCAAACGCAAGGCCATGGATTTTTCGCCACGCTTGCGCGCAGCTTCTTTGATCCAACGCATGCTTAAAGCCAAACGGCGCACAGGGCGCACTTCGACGGGCACTTGGTAGTTTGCGCCACCCACACGGCGAGATTTCACCTCCACCATGGGCTTGACGTTGTTGATAGCAACGGTAAACGCCTCCAAAGGATCTTTACCAGGATGCTTTTTCTCGATCTGCTCGAGGGCACCGTAAATGATGCGCTCAGCGACCGCTTTTTTGCCGCCTTCCATGATCACGTTCATGAATTTGGACAGCTCTACATTGCCGAACTTAGGATCGGGCAGGATTTCACGTTTAGGGACTTCGCGACGACGTGGCATTTTTTCACCTCTTTGCTTCAGTTGGCATCTTTTTGGATGCCGCGAAGGTCATATTGACCTCCACTTACTCGACCACCGAGACAGGATTGTCTTTTTGGGTCACTACGCCGAATCACCGCGCCAC
>CANJNX010000249.1 GCA_947475495.1 Comamonadaceae bacterium
ACCGACCATGCGGCCGGTTTGTACTTTGAGTTGGCTGACCAAGTTGTCAGCGCCCACGCGGTACACATAGCTAAAGCCATCACGCACCACCACAGCCGATTGCGGAACCGTCAGCGCGGTAGAACTTCCCAATTCAAACTCGCCTTTAGCATACATGCCGGGCTTGAACGCACCAGCTGCAGCGGCGCCGGATTCCAAGGGGCCGAGCAGATCCACATAAACCAGACCATTGCGGGTTTGCGCATCGACGGTGGGCGCCAACATGCGCACCTTGCCTTTGAATTGAACGCCGCCAGGCGCTGTGACAGTTACCGCTGAACCAACGGGAATCCGCGCCAATTCAGACGAGGTGACTTCAGCGCGCCACTCCAAGCGGCCTTGGCGAATGATTTTGAACAACTCGGTTCCAGCCCCGACCACGGAACCGACCGTGGCGCTGCGGGCGGAGATGGTGCCAAAGTCAGGCGCGACTACTTTCGTGTGTTTCAAGCGCAAGAGCTGAGAATCCAACTGGGCGCTGGCCGAGTCCACGCGGGCTTTGGCGGTTTGCTCTTGGGTTAAGTACTGGTTGAATTGCTGCGCACTGATGGCGCCGCTGGCTTGCACGGCCCGAGCACGCTCGGCATTGAGCGTTGCATCTGCTGCATTGGCCTGTGCTTCGGCGAGCATGGCACGCGCCAAAGCCACGTCGGCTTGTACGCTTTCGGTGGCAAAGCTTGCCAGCACTTGGCCGCGCTTGACTTGGTAGCCCACTGCCGCATTGATTTCTGCAATGCGCAAACCACTGACCTCTGCGCCTATCGACGCTTCTTGCCATGCGGCAACGCCGCCGTTGGCAGAGAGCTTGATAGGAAGCGTGGTGCTGCGGGCCTGAACGACGGCCACCGTTAAAGCGGCCTTTGCAACCACTTTTTCGACCGGCTTTTCGGCAGGTTTGGCAGCAGGTTTTTCTGTGGATTTTGGCGGTGCGGCAACTGCTGGTTTGCTTGTTTCTGCAGCGTTGACGCCATATAAGCCCATTCCAAGGCCGATGCACGTTACAAGAAGGGTCGTTAAAAGACCCACTGCGCGGGGTTTGTTTTCAGTACGGTTCATGTCAAAACTCTTTGCTAATTTACGTTGGACTTCTGAGGCTCAAAACCACCCCCAAGAGCACGGTACAAAGCGACCCATGCGAGGTTGCGCTGCGTTTGCAATGCGAGCCACGCAGATTGGGCTGCGAAAGCATTTCTGCGGGCATCTTCGAGTTCAACCAGGCTGGCCATGCCCTGGTTAAACCGCGCCTGGGTTGCTGCCACCGACTGGCCATAACCTTGGCTGGCGACCTGGGCGTCGGTCTCGCGGGCTTGGCTGCTGTGCAGGTTGACCAAGGCCTCTTCGACTTCGCGCACCGCGTTGCGTACCTTGAATTGGTAAGCCACGATGGCACTTTGGTAGGCACTCTCCGAAGAAGTAACTGCTGCTGCACGTCGCCCTGCGTCAAACAGCGGCAGGCTCAAAGTGAGCGGGCCGAACGCCCAGGTTGATTCATCTTGCTCGATGCCACCCGTGCCAACGCGCAAAGCGCCAATCGATCCATTCAAACTCAAGCGCGGAAGGCGCTGCGCTTTGGCGCTGCCGACCTGGGCTGCAGCGACCACCACATCGCGCTCGGCCGAATACACATCCGGGCGCTGGGTGATGGTTTGCGCAGGAACGCTAGCCACAGCAAAAGGCAGCGCTTTTTTAGGCTGCTCGAAACTTTTTTGTATTCGGGCTTTCAACTCGGCCTCTGGCATGGCCGTTAAAACCACCAGGCTTTTCGTCAAAATTTCACATTGCCCGGTTTGCTGCGTCCAGCGGCTGTTGCTGTCAGCGGCAGTGGCACGGGCGAGAGCGGCGACCGATTCAGCCACGAAACCTGCCTTGGCATTGATCGCCACCAAGCGCGCTGTTTCTTGGTGCGACAGCGTATCGCTTTGGGCTAAGGCCTGCATTTGCCGGCAACCAAACAGCGAAAAATAGGCGTTGGCCACTTCAGCGGCAACCGACACCCGGGCTTCATGCCACTGCGCTTGGGACCCTTCGACTTGCGCCACCGAGGCTTGGCTCACTGCGCTGTTGGCGCCCACCACATCCAGCTCCCATGACGCCACAACGGCTGCCTGCGAACTTGTCGCCACCGGCACCCCGACTTGAGACACACCGCGCGTCGATCCTATTTGGGCACTGAAGTTGGGCAGCAGCGCAGAACTGGCCAAGGCTTGGTTGGCGCGGGCTTCTTCAATGCGCGTTGCGGCTTTGGCAACGGTGGGGCTTTGGCGCTGCGCCGCCTCGATCAAAGACACCAACAAGGGGTCGCCTTGCTGCTGCCACCACTGCGACAAGGCGCCCACGTTGCCTTGGTGCGGCAAGGGGGCCAACCATTGCTGCGCCATCGAGGGTGGCGGGGGCGGGGCAGGAAGCAAGCTCGCGCATGCGGACAAGAACAAGGCCAGCACGATGGCGAAGGCGTAGGTGCAAGTCCTGGGGCTGTCGGGTGTGAAGGGTTGGGGCATAGGCAAAAGGGCAACGTTTCGGTTTTTCACAAGGAGTTTGCCTCAATTGAGGAACGCTTGGAAATATTCTAGACAAACCCCTTTAGCTTAACCGGAACTACTGCGCCCGCGAGTACGTCAGCATGCGGCCTTTGTAGGCATTCCCATCGCCGTCGCTGGGGCGGTCAATTTTTTCTTCAGACAAGGAAAATCCAAGCCCAGTCATATTGCGGTGAAAGTGGGCGCGGTTGCCCCGGTTGGGGTCTACCACCCACACTTCTGCGCGCGCTGCAGCGTGGCTTTCAATAAAGTCTGCGAGTGCGCCCCCCTCATCGCGTTCGTACAAAATATCACTGCCAATGATCAGCTCAAATGTGCCGCTGACGTCTGCATCGCGACTGGGCGCTGGCGCAGCCACAGACGCATCGTCCTCAAACGGCAGGCGGCCCCAGTGGCCATGGCGGTACTTCAAGGGAGGCAAGCCATTGAGCCGCACGTTTTCTGCCAAAAATTCACCGGCCAAGGGGTGGCA
>CANJNX010000250.1 GCA_947475495.1 Comamonadaceae bacterium
ACCCGATTCGGTCACGCCAAGGTCTCGCTTCCGGGAGGCTGTGCCATTGGGTCGCGGCCTGTGGATCAGCATCTCAAAGGAGTGGCTGTGATGGGGGCAGAGATCGCGGTCGAGCATGGCTACATGCTCGCTAGCCTGCGCTCGGGCCTGTCCAGGCTGCAAGGTGCGCGCATCACCACCGACATGGTTACCGTCACCGGAACTGAAAACTTCATGATGGCAGCAGCGCTGGCGCAAGGGGAGACGATTTTAGAAAACGCCGCCCAAGAGCCGGAGATTTCTGACCTGGCAGACATGCTGATTGCCATGGGTGCGCAGATTGAAGGCCATGGGTCTAGCCGTATCCGTATTCGCGGCGTGGAAGCTTTGCGTGGCTGCACGCACCAGGTGGTTGCTGACCGTATCGAAGCGGGTACGTTTTTGTGCGCTGTTGCAGCAACCGGTGGTGATGTCGTGCTGCGCCATGGCCGCGCGGACCATTTGGACGCCGTGATTGAAAAATTGCAAGCCGCAGGTGCCACAGTGACGGCTATCGATGGCGGTATCCGCGTGCAATCATCGGGGCGCTTGAAAGCGCAAAATTTCCGTACCACCGAGTACCCGGGTTTCCCAACCGATATGCAAGCCCAGTTCATGGCGTTGAACAGCATTTCCCATGGGGCGTCAAAAGTAACCGAGACCATCTTCGAAAACCGCTTCATGCATGTCAATGAGTTGGTTCGCTTGGGCGCACAGATTCAAATTGAAGGCAAAGTGTCCTTGGTTGAAGGTGTAGCTAAGCTCTCAGGGGCCACCGTGATGGCGACCGATTTACGGGCTTCTGCTTCTTTGGTGATTGCCGGGTTGGTGGCTGAGGGCGAAACCACCGTGGACCGCATTTACCACTTGGACCGCGGATACGATCAAATGGAAACCAAGTTGCGCGCTTTGGGCGCAGACATTGAGCGAACCCGATAGACAACCCCACTAAAGCGAGCCGACCATGATCACACTCGCCTTGTCCAAAGGCCGTATCTTTGAAGAAACCCTGCCTTTGCTTCGCGCAGCAGGAATCGAGGTCTTAGACGACCCCGAAAAGTCGCGAAAGCTCATCCTCAATACCAATCAAAAAGACGTTCGGGTGTTGGTTGTGCGTGCCACCGATGTTCCAACCTATGTTCAGTTTGGCGGCGCAGACATGGGCATCACTGGCAAAGACACCTTGCTCGAGCATGGCAGTGACTGGGGTGGCGCAGGCAATGGGGCGGGTCTTTACCAGCCCTTGGACTTACAGATTGCAAAATGCCGCATCAGTGTGGCTGTTCGGGCTGACTTTGACTACACCCATGCCGTGCGTCAGGGCTCACGTTTGAAAGTGGCGACCAAATATGTGGCGATCGCGCGCGAGTTTTTTGCCAACAAAGGGGTGCACGTGGACCTCATCAAGCTCTACGGAAGCATGGAACTTGCGCCTTTGGTGGGAATGGCCGATGCGATTGTGGATCTGGTCTCAACAGGCAACACCCTCAAAGCCAACCGCTTAGTGGAAGTGGAGCACATCATGGACATCAGCGCCCGTCTGGTGGTGAACCAAGCTGCGTTGAAGCTCAAACGTGAACCAATGCGAAAAATCATCGATGCGTTTGCCACAGCGGTGGCCAAGGTCTGAAGTTCTAAGCGCTCCTATGCCTTCTACCCATCTTTATGCCAAGCCCTTGCAACTGAACACGGCAGATGCCGGTTTTGAAGTGGCTTTTGGGGCCCGCCTGCATTGGTCTGCCGACACCGACACCGCCATCGAGCAGCGCGTGGCCGCCATCCTGGCCGATGTGCAAAAGCGCGGTGATGCGGCGGTGCTGGAGTACACCCAGCGTTTTGATGGACTGCAAGCCGCCGGCGTGAAGGCCTTGGAGATCACCCAAGCCGAGTTGCAAGCTGCCTTGGACAGCCTGCCTGCAGCGCAGCGGGACGCTTTGCAGGCCGCGGCGGCCCGTGTCCGCCAGTACCACGAAGCGCAGAAAAAGGCGTCTGGCGAGAGTTGGAGCTACCGCGACGAAGACGGCACGCTGCTCGGCCAAAAAGTCACGCCACTGGACCGCGTGGGCATTTATGTGCCTGGTGGCAAAGCCGCTTACCCCTCCTCGGTGTTGATGAACGCGATTCCCGCCCATGTGGCCGGGGTGCAAGAGATCATCATGGTGGTGCCCACGCCAGCAGGCGTGCGCAACCCCTTGGTGCTGGCCGCCGCCTGTGTGGCCGGTGTGAGCCGCGCTTTCACGGTGGGTGGCGCGCAAGCCGTGGCTGCGCTGGCCTACGGCACCGCCACCATCCCCAAGGTCGACAAAATCACCGGCCCGGGCAACGCCTATGTGGCCAGCGCGAAAAAGCGGGTGTTCGGCGCCGTGGGCATCGACATGATCGCAGGTCCCTCGGAAATTTTGGTCTTGGCCGATGGCAGCACGCCCGCCGAATGGGTGGCCATGGATTTGTTCAGCCAAGCCGAACACGACGAGTTGGCGCAAAGCATTTTGCTGAGCCCCGATGCGGCCTACATTGCGCAAGTGCAGGCCGCCATCGACCGCTTGCTGCCCGACATGCCGCGTCGCGAGATCATCGCCAAAAGCTTGAACGACCGGGGTGCCTTGATCCTGACACGCAGCATGGAAGAAGCTTGCGCCCTCAGCAACCGCATCGCGCCCGAGCACCTTGAAGTCTCGAGCCGCGACCCGCACCGCTGGGAGCCTCTGTTGCGCCATGCAGGCGCCATCTTCTTGGGCGCGTTCACCAGCGAAAGTTTGGGCGACTACTGCGCGGGCCCCAACCACGTGTTGCCCACCAGTGGCACGGCGCGTTTTTCTTCGCCTTTGGGGGTGTATGACTTCCAAAAGCGCAGCAGCCTGATCGAAGTTAGCGAAGCCGGTGCGCAAACACTAGGCCGCATCGCCGCCGAGCTGGCCTATGGCGAAGGCCTGCAGGCCCATGCCCGCGCCGCCGAACTCCGTTTGAACCCGGTGCCCCCCATGCGAGACATGAAATGAGCACCGTGAACCCGACACTGA
>CANJNX010000251.1 GCA_947475495.1 Comamonadaceae bacterium
CAAAAAGGCAGCTGGCCCCAAACCGAATTGTTTGCCTGGCTCCAAGCGACTGCGGGGATTGACGATATTGAAATGAACCGGACGTTTAACAATGGCATCGGCATGGTCGTTGTGATTGCGGCCCAAGACGCAGCGGCCTGCGCGGCCACCCTTCGCGCCAGTGGCGAACAGGTCTTTGAGATTGGTGTGATTGCAGAGCGCGGCAGTGGCGCCGCAGTCACAGTCGCTTAATTGGGCTCGGTCCGCCGACCCAAGGCGGTGCGCAGCATCTCGACTTGCTGTGCAATAGCATCCACATCCACCACGTCTTGTACGTGGGCGAGATAGTGTTCTAAGTCGGCCAAAGCCTGGCTATGGTTACCTAAAGCTGCGTGGGCCAGACCCCGGTCGCGGTATTCAGTCCAGGCTTCGGGCATCAAAATGATCAAACGCTCTTGAACCTCTAGTGCGTGCGTCCATTGCTTTTGACTTTTGAAAATTTCTTTGAGGTTACGCAGCATGCGGGCAAGAATGTCACGTGCTGGCGCGGCTTGCAAATACAAACCCATAGGAACTTCAAAGTCTTCAGTTAAGCGGTACGGCTCCAACATCTCTGACAACTTTTCACCACTAAAGGACTCGCCTGAAAAAGGATCAATCACCGCTTGCCCCATGGGCAGGCTGATTTTGATCAAAAAATGTCCAGGGAAACTCACACCACTGGCATTCAAGCCAATACCCTGGGCCAATTCGAGCCACACCACCGCCATGGAAATAGGAATTCCCCGGCGGGACTCTAAGAGCGCGTGAATGTAACTGTTGCCCGTTGCGTAGTAGTCGTTGAGGTTGCCACCAAAGCCCAAGTCTTTGTAAAAAAACTGGTTGAGCGCCAATAAACGCGCCAAGGGTGCAGCATCACTGGCCACCCGCCGCCGCAGCCGAAGCAACCAGTCATCCACCTGCGACAAGACGCTTTGCACATCCATCTCCGGCGTTTGGATATGTCCAATAGAGACCGCTGCCTCCAGCAAAGGAAAGTTGTCATCACTTTGGACCAAGGTCGCAAAGTATTCAAGGGGGGACGGAGGGTCAAAAGACAGTTGCATAAATATTTAGCCGAGTCCTAATAAGCCTTTGAGGGCGGCATGGGGTTTATGGGCAATCACTTGGTCTTGGATTTTTTGAGGAGAAATGCCAAATACACGCTCCATGACTTTGGCATATACCGCCGCTACATCAATGCTAGCAGGCAAGTCACGAGACTCAAAAAGATGTTCAGGCTTAAGTCCTCGCCAGTCAGCGTACACCTTGGACTGGTCAATCAAACCTCCGGCTAAAAAGCAACACGTGCCCACGCCATGGTCAGTGCCGGTAGTGCCGTTTTCAGCTACCGTACGACCAAACTCTGTCACGGTGACCACCACAGTCTTGCGCCATGAGTCGCCCATCTGGGCTTGAAAGGCTTGAACAAGTCGGTCCAATTCTTTGAGTTGCTGCGCGTGCACACCTTGCTCGGCGCCTTGGCTGGCATGGGTATCAAAGCCATGTGTAAAGTCAATCAATCCAACCCGAGGGCCGGTGGGTTGTCGCATCTCCAAACCAGCCAAACGGCCGAGCTCTGGCCAAGATTTTGAGTTTTCAAAGTTTTCCTTGGACATGGGCCCGCGCATTTGATTCATATTTTGCTCGCGAATCACATTGGCATATGGGGCGATCACTTCGTCTTGGGCCCACAGCGCCGGCAAAAGATCGGCAACATCTCGGCGTAGGCTCGGCATCCAATTAGGGTATTGGGTCACCGAATCGGGATTGCCACGAAGTATCAAAGGCATTGGAATAGAGATAGCCACTCCACCCGGCGCATTGGCGACTTGCATGGCCCTTCCCAACCAACCAGACGGGGATGTGTAAGGCTTTGTCATGCCTGTTTGCATGATGTCTTGTCCTTCAAAGTGCGAGCGGCCGCTGTAATCAAAGCCGGTGCTGTGCACGATCGCCAATTGTCCTTGGCTCCAAATACTGTGTAAGTGGCTCAATGCCGGGTGCAATCCGAAAGAGCCATCCAAACGCAAAGTTTGCTGAACAGCCGTGGTGGGACGGATACGGGAGTAGGTGCTGTCGCCCACAGGTGCAACAGCAGTCAAACCATCCATCCCCCCGCGCAACAAAACGACCAAAATACGCGGCGCATTGTCTTGTGCATTAGCGTAGGGCGATTGAAACGCAGCAAAACTGAGCGCACCCAGGGCAGAAGTTGTTTGTAAAAAAGCTCTTCTTTGCATAACGTTAACTCCAGAGCAGGGAAGGACTGGCGTGAAACAAACTGTGAGCTAAGCGCATGTCTTTGCGCTTCAAGGCGGCTTCAATTGCCAAGACGTCCGCACCTTTGTCTGGTAGAAATCGGGCGCATTGGGTAGTCAGCTCGTCAAAATAGTTGCTATTCATCCGCGTGATTTCGCTAAACGCAATAGGCAAATACCGTACTCTGCGGTCCAACATCTCTTTAGAAATCCAATCACTCGAACGAATAGGCCAGCCATTAGGCTGCGGACACCGTGGCAAAGGTTGGCCCAAGTCCCCTAAGAGATAAAAAGTTTTCAATCCACCGCGATCGTCTAAAGGCGCAACCCGGGGAATTTCCAAACCTGAAATCGTGGCTGTCTGCAAGAACCAAGTTTCTGGCGAAGTGAATTTGCGTGTACTGGAAATATGCTCCCAGCACATTTCTAAGACCGCTGCATGGACTGCAGGCAGAGAGCCTTGGGTTTTTAAAAAAACTGACTCTACATGGGCAATGGCTTGCTGGGGTGGGGCGTCGTCCATGAAATAAATACAAAGCTTGCGCGCTATGTGATTTGCAGTTGCTTTGTGGAGGGCTAAATCGTGAATCAACTCTTCCAATTTCTGATTTGGACGAAACATGGCGCTGTATGTTTTTCCCAACACCGTTTGAGAGCCAGGTTCATGCCGATCAAAGTCAAAATAAGCGCCTAGTGGAATTTCAGGTTTGCGCCATTTATCAGGTTTCATTTCACGCCAACCCGTCAATATCAAC
>CANJNX010000252.1 GCA_947475495.1 Comamonadaceae bacterium
GTTTTTCCGGGTGAGCCCAAGCCTTTCCCATGGACAACCCGCACACACCGAATTCCTTGTTTGTGCGACTCGCGGATAAAACTCCCCAAAGCCTCCCGCGCTTCATCGCTGCGCAGGCCGTGCAAGTCAATTTGGCGTTGAATACTCCATTTGCCTTTGCGCAGTTTTTGCGCCACATCGATGCCCACGCCCGGCCGGCGAAAACTCAAATGGTCATCGGTGTCTAACAGCGAGCTGACATCGACTTCGTCGCTCAGTGATTCTTGCAGTGCTGCGGCCTCATCGCGCTGGTGTTGCAAAGGCGCAGCTTGTGGCGGCTTGGGTTTGAGGTTGACGACTGCGGCTTGCGGCATGCGTTTGACTTTTCCAACCGCAGTTTGAAACAGGTTTTTTTGGGCAGCAAGACGTTTGGCTTGCAAGTCGCGTTCCGCTTGGGCTTGCGCCTCTTTGGCGGCGTGTGCATCAATTTCTTTTTTAATGCGCTTGAGGTCAGAGAGCGTTCCCATTACATCAGGCCCCGTTCTGCCATAGAAAGCGTTTGGCCTTGGCCGACGATGATGTGGTCTAACACCCGAATATCGACCAACGCGAGCGCCGCTTTAAGTGTGTGCGTGAGCGCTTCGTCAGCCCGTGAAGGTTCGACAGAGCCGCTGGGGTGGTTGTGCGCTAAAACGACGGCTGCAGCTCCGTGGTGCAGGGCCCGTTTCACCACCTCGCGCGGGTACACACTGGTTTGGCTCAAGGTGCCACGAAACAACTCTTCCATCTCCAACAGCCGGTTTTGCACATCTAAAAAAACGACACAAAAAGCCTCATGGGGCTTGGCAGCCAAATGCAATTGCAAATAGTGCTTGACTGCCCCAGGGGAGTCCAACACCGTGCGTTCTTGCAAGCGCTGCGCCATGGCCCTGCGGGCTAGTTCCAATACCGCCACGATTTCTGCGCGCTTGGCGGGCCCCAGGCCTTTGACACGTTTTAAGTCATCGGCCGAAGCGTGAAGCAAACCGGCAATCCCCCCAAAACCATTGGCCGTTTTGTGGGGCAGCTGAAGCAGCTCATCGGCCATTTGCAATACCCCTTTGCCTGCAATCCCTGTGCGCAACAAAAGGGCCAACAGCTCGGCGTCACTGAGCGCCCCTGGCCCACGCGCAAGCAGTTTTTCACGCGGTTGGGCATCTAGTGGCAGGTCTTTAAGCGGCATATCTCAAGTTTCTACAATAGAGCCAGTTTATCGAGACTTTTATGAGCACCCAACCGTCCCTTGTCCACGCTGGTTCATTTTTAACCTTGCATTACCGCCTCTCTGGGCCGCGAGGTGACATCATCAATACCTTTGGTGAAAAACCGGCAACGTTGAGCTTGGGCGTGGGTGAGTTGTCGCCAGCCATCGAGCAATGTTTGATGGGCCTGGAGGAGGGAGTTCACACCACATTTGAACTGCCCCCAGGTGCAGCCTTTGGCGAACGCAATCCCGATATGCAGCAGTGGGTGGGCGCTAAGCTGCTGAAAAAAATTGGCGATCCTCACGAAAAGCACCACGTGGGTGATGTGGTTCAGTTCCCCACGCCCGACGGCCTAGGCACCTATGCCGGCACCGTGCTTGAGGTAAAGCAGGGTGAGGACGGTGACGCCGTCTTGTTTGACTTTAACCACCCACTCGCTGGGCACCCCGTCCTTTTCGAAGTTCAATTGATTGGCGTTTTATGACCGTTCCCGTATTACAAGGCAGCGATATTTTATTGGCCGAACCGCGCGGATTTTGTGCTGGCGTAGACCGGGCGATTGAGATCGTCGAGCGCGCTCTCACCAAATTTGGTTCGCCTATTTATGTGCGCCATGAAATTGTTCACAACACATTTGTGGTGGAAGATCTGAAATCCAAAGGAGCGATCTTCATTGAGGAATTGGACGACGTACCACCGGGCGCGACCTTGGTTTTCTCGGCGCACGGTGTGAGCAAAGCCATTCAAAACGAAGCTGAAATCCGAGGGTTTCACATTTTCGATGCCACCTGTCCTTTGGTTTCTAAAGTCCACGTAGAAATTGCCAAGCTCCATAAAGAGGGCTTTGAGTTCATCATGATCGGCCACAAAGGCCATCCCGAGGTTGAAGGAACCATGGGCCAGTTAGACAGCGGCATTCATTTGGTAGAAGACGTCGCAGATGTCGCAAAAATACAGCCTTTGCAAACCCAAAAGTTGGCGCTTGTCACCCAAACGACGCTCAGCATGGACGACGCTTCAGAGATCGCCTCCGCTGTGAAAGCCCGGTTTCCCAGCGTTCATTCGCCAAAGCAACAAGATATTTGCTATGCCACACAAAACCGCCAAGACGCAGTCAAGGTCATGAGTTCACAGGTCGATATCGTGATCGTTGTTGGCAGCCCCACCAGCTCCAACAGCAACCGTTTGCGCGAAGTCGCTGAAAAACTTGGTACTGTGAGTTACATGGTTGATAGCGCAGAAGAACTTGAAGCGCATTGGTTTGAAGGACGCCCGCGCGTGGGTTTGACTGCAGGTGCTTCCGCGCCTGATGTGTTGGTCCAAGCCGTGATCAGCCGCTTAAAGGCAATGGGTGCGGTATCGGTTCGTACCATGGATGGTGTTCTGGAAACCATCAAATTCCCGCTGCCCAAGGGCCTCAAGATGGACGCCTAGCCCTCGCCTTAAAATGGTTTCAGCACTGCTTTTGTCCATACAGAAATTTCCCCCACTATGTTAGATATCAACCTCCTGCGTAAAGACCTCGATTCTGCTGTCGCGCTATTGGAAACCCGCAAATCTCCACAGGCTTTTTTAAATGTGGAAGCGTTTACGGCGTTAGAAGCAGAGCGTAAAACAATCCAAAAACGCACCGAAGAAATTCAAGCGAAACGCAACACCTTGAGCAAGCAAATTGGCCAACTCAAGGCCAAAGGCGCATCGGCGCAGGCGGAAGTAGACGCGGTCATGGCGCAAACCGCAGATATCAAAGGCGAGCTTGACGCATCAGCTGCGCGGCTTGAACAAATCCAAGCGGA
>CANJNX010000253.1 GCA_947475495.1 Comamonadaceae bacterium
CCTGCCAGTTACGCAGGACCACATAGACGCCCGTACCGATCAAAATACTCAGCAGTGCATTCTTGCTGCGCCACTGCAGTACTCCCACCAACGCCACCGCTACCAATTCCGCCCACGGGCCAGCAGGGTTGGTTTTGATGCTGCCCAGTGAGGCGTGAATAAGCAGCAAAGTCATGATGGCAAGGGGTAAAAACTGCCCCAGCCTGTGAACCATGGGGTGCTTTTTCAACCACTGGCTCGCCACAAAAGGCGTGGCCCGCAAAGCCAAAGTCACCACGCCCATGGCGGCAATCGCGCCGAGGCTGTACAGGTTGTCCATCATGGCTCGACTCCTTTGGGGGCTGACTGTTTACGTTGCAAGAAAACAGCCGCTGCCACACTCAATCCGATAGAGACGACCATGGCATGGGTGGGTAACAAGGCATACGCCATTGCGTAGCTTGCCACTGCGACCCATAAGGGCGCCGAACTTTTGCGTGACCGCCATTGCTCAACTGCTAACACGCAAAACAAAGCGACCAATGCAAAATCAAGCCCAACCCAATGCGAAGTGGCTTGGACCCCAAGGAGTGCACCCACCACGGTGCCAAGCACCCACCATCCTTGGTTGATCAAAGCGACTGCGGCCATTCTTTTGGGGTCACTGTTGTCAGGCATGGTAGTTACCAAGGAATAGGTTTCATCGGTCAAGCCAAAAATCAGGTACCACTTTAAAAGCGGGTTCTGTGGCATCGTGTGAAGCAAAGACAAGCCATAAAACACATGGCGCAGGTTGACAACAGCAGTCGCGAGGGCAATGGAGCCCACTGACATGCCAGCAGCGAGCATAGGAATCATCATGTACTGCGCCGCGCCTGCATACACAACAACACTCGCAGCCACGGCCAGCCACCACTGGGCTCCCGCTTGAACAAACAAAAACCCGAATACGGTACCCAAAGGGATGTACCCCATCGCAACTGGCAGGGTCAGTGCCAATGCGGAAACAGTAGGAACAGGGGGGAGCGGAGCGGGACGAGGGTAAAGAACTGGCATGAAGAAAAAATAAAAAAATTATCCCTATTGTGATCGACCCATGTCAGCTATTTTTGCTTTCAGTTTGCGCTATTCTTGGGTGATGAGTCTGCTGCGCCAACCTAAGCCAACATCTGCATCCCTTCGCCATTGGCTTTTCGCCCCCGGATCGCTTACCGAACGTTTGCGCCAGCATGGCCAGGTCGCGGTAAAAATCTTGTACCAGGGCAGCCAAGGTCTTTGGCCTGATGAACATTTCGACCTGGGGCAAAGCAACGCCCATACGCGGGAGGTTTTTTTGCTGCTCAACGGCCGGCCCATCGTGTGGGCCCGCAGCGCAACGCTGCACACCGCGATTCATGGCCCTTGGAAGGCCATGACCCATTTGGGAACTCGGCCCTTGGCGGAATTGTTGTTTCAAGACCGCGCCGTGTTACGCAGCCCGCTTCAAGCACACGCCTTAGCTCGTCATGGGGAGGCGCAAAGAAAAATGCGCGACGCTTGGGCTCAGTATCATTCGAACACCACTGAGAACCCGATGCCGCGCTGGGGCAGAAGCTCCGTGTTTTGGCGCCATGGCCAGCCCCTTCGGGTTTTCGAAGCGTTTGCACCCTGGGTGCAAACGCTAGATTGCGCTTAAGCGGCTTCTTTGGGCGGCGCTACGTAGGCACTGCCGCCAAATTTAAGCGCACTGTGCTCGCGCTTGGATTGCAAAAAGGGATAAAACATTTGGTGGTACCAGCGCTCTTGACCAAACAAATGGTCATCGATCAATCCCACTTTTTCAGGGAACTTGCGCGTGATCAAGGCCGATCCAAAAATCAAATCCCAAATAAACAACATATTGCCAAAGTTGCCTTTGTAATGGCCAATGCCGTCTTCATTGGTAATAGCGTGGTGCGCCCAGTGGGTAGCGGGCGTTGAAATGGTTCGCTCCAATACCCACATCACAGGGCGCAGTGCCGGTATTTTGTACAAGGGCTCATCCCAACGCCAAGCGCAGTGGGCACCCAAAATAATTGCAAGTTTGGCCACGACATACAAAGCGTAAATCATGCCGCCAAAGCCTAAATACAACAATGCGCCAGCAATCCACAGGCCCGGCATCATCATGTAGTAGAAGAAGTTATTGCGGAACGTCACGCGAATGCTCATGTACTGGGCGGAGTGGTGGGCCCGGTGCAGCGGCCACAGCAAAGGCGAATGCGAGGCACGGTGCCAGAGGTATTGGGTCAAATCATCGCCGAGCAGCAAAATTCCCACCATGGCATACCAAGGAAGATGCGCAAGAGAGTCTTTGAGTTCAGGAAAAAACGCTGCACCCAACTTGCCACTGACCAATATCGCAAGCGGTTGGGTAATAGCCACAAGGCTCAAGAACATCAACAACTCGAGCTTCGTGTCGTTGCTATCGGCAGTTACGCTTGCTTTGTAACGCCGACTGGCGAATTCCATGATTGCAAAACCCAACAAAAGCATCAGTACCAAGCCGTTTTGAACTTGCGCAGCAGTCATCCAGTGTCTCCTCTAGTTTTTGTCAGTTCATTGTATGAAATCCGCGCCGAGAATTTCAAGGAATCACCCTAGGGTTTACGATGAGATCCATGTTGTTGCTTTAGGTGACTCAAGAGGTAAAAGTCGGGTGCTAGTATTGAAAAATGCAATTCAACCAACTCATCAAAGCGCGAAAAAGCGTGCGCGGATACCAAAATAAACCGGTACCCCGCGAAGTCATCGAAGCCATCATCGAAGTTGCCAAGTGGGCGCCCTCTTCTATGAATACCCAGCCCTGGCATGTGCATGTGGTGACTGGCGAGCCACTGGAACGCATTCGCAAAGGAAACACCGACAACATGGTGGCCGGCATTCCCCCCAAACGCGACTTTCCCATGAAGGAGTCTTATGAAGGGGTTCACCGCAAACGCCAAATTGATGTGGCCGTTCAACTCTTTGAAGCCATGGGCATCGATCGCGATGACAAAGTGCGC